>NZ_JBFTMC010000124.1:0-11855 GCF_056396765.1 Bacillus sp. 05T22 | reverse complement strand
CTCCTGGGGAGGCCATACTTAAAACATGAGTAATTGGAAACTCTTCATGGTAACGGCCACCAATCAATTGATAAACAGGCTGACTTAACTTTTTTCCTATTACATCAAAACAAGCAATATCAATCGCAGCTTTTGCGGTAGGAACACCATAAATAGTTTGATTCATGATGTCATGTATCTTCTCTATATTCATTGGATTCACACCTAGCAAGGCAGGAGCTAATGTATGTTTTAAAACTTGAAGGGTACTTTCCCATGTTTCGCCTGTAACGTGATCATCGGCCACTCCTTCACCGTAACCGACAATACCTTCATCTGTTTCGATTTTTACAATGATAGAAGGCATATCATAATAAGTACCGTAGCTAATAATAAATGGATCGCGTAGTGGTAAACGAATTGCGTAGAGATGGATTGCTGTAATTTTCATTGTATAATCCACGTCCTTTGTATCATAAATGTAAAGTTGCATATATTCTTAATTAGATTAATGACGAGCAATTTTTAAAAAGAATTTTCAGAATTCTGATCTTAATTACCTTATTATATTTCAAAAGAAATGAAGGGACAATCTCTTGACATTTGTATGAATATTCAATATGTTTTTCGAAATAGGATTTTTTATAATTGAACAAACTGCTTCTAATTTAGGAAGGGGAAAGAGAATTTGAAAACAATAGGGCTTCAAGATCGTTTAAACGGAATTTTTCAGTATTTACATGAGAATCCTGAAGTAAGTTGGAAAGAATATAATACAACGGCTTATATTACTAAATTTCTAGAAAAAGAAGGGACTTCCTATAAAGTATTTGATGATTGTCCTGGAGTTATAGCAGAAATGGGGAATGGAAAACCGGTTATCGCGATTCGTGCTGATATGGATGCATTGTGGCAAGAGGTAGATGGGAAGTTCAAAGCGAATCATTCCTGCGGTCACGATGCTCATATGACGATTGCGATGGGGCTTATTTTACAATTAAAAAATGCCAGTTGGGAAAGCGGAACAATTAGATTTATTTTCCAGCCTGCAGAAGAAAAAGGAAATGGTGCTTTAAAGATGGTGGAGAAGGGTGCTGTTGACGACGCTGATTTCTTATTCGGTGTTCATTTACGACCAATTGAAGAATTACCTTTAAAAAAAGCAGCACCATCTATTCRGCATGGGACAGCGGGATTTTTAGAAGCGAATATACACGGGGATGATGCGCATGGGGCACGACCACATCAAGGTGTGAACGCAATTGATGTTATTTCTATGATTAATATCGGATTAAAAAACATCTGGCTCTCACCGCAAAAATCATACTCTGTCAAAATGACGAAATGCCAAGCTGGTGGAGATAATTTGAATATCATTCCAGGAAATGGGCAATTCGGTTTAGATGTAAGGGCAGAGAGTAATGTATTGTTAGAAGAGTTAACGAACAAGATAGAACATGTCATTCAATCAGCTGAATCAATGGGAACGAAGATTTCTTACGAATGGGTTGATATTGCACCTGGGGCAGAGGTATCGGAAGAGGCAGAACAACTCATGCGGAAAGGAATTCTTGAAATATACGGAGAAGATGGATGCACACCACCACTTTTTACTACAGGAAGTGATGATTTTCATTACTATACGGTCAAAAGGCCGCATTTAAAAGCTGCTATGTTAGGATTAGGGGCAAATTTAAAGCCCGGATTACACCACCCTTATATGAAGTTTGATCACGCTTGTATAATCGATGGAGTAGAAATAATGAAGCAAACTGTGTTGAAAGCTTTAAACTAGTATTGTTCTTATTTTTTATATTTGAATCAATTTCATAATTGATTCTTTTTCTTTGTTGGAGAGTAGAATTTCAATAGATAGAGATACAAACTAACACAAATAGTTCTCGGTATCCCTAGTAGAAAGCTTTTTGAACATGATAATTCCCTTACTTTATCGAGCTATTCCTACCTCAATAGAGAGGTAGGAATAACCCGATTGGTTAGAGTTAATCATCAGCTGATGAAACCTTTACTTTCTTCTTAAGAATTTCTTATCTTAATCCAATGATCTGATGTTGGGAAGGATACGTTCCCAAGAACGACAGCGTTTTTTGCACCTGTAGCATTTGGAACGTTACTTGCGTTACCATGGTAGGTTTCATTTGCAAGAAGAGCAAACGCTATAGCCTCTTTAGCCTCCGAAGAGTATCCTAATTCCTCTTGGGTGTAAATTTGAATTGACTCCCCGAGTAGTGATTGAATCATTTTTAGTAATGTTTTATTATAGCTGCCACCGCCTCCAATAATGACTTCATCGATTTTAACTTGTGGAAGGATAAATTTGCGATAGTTCTCTACAATAGATTTCGCTGTAAACATTGTTACAGTTGCTACTATATCGTGGCTTGAAAGATTATTGAACTTATCTAATAGTTTTTCAACATATTGCTTACCAAACAATTCTCTGCCTGTTGTTTTGGGAGGAGGGCTCATAATATAAGGATGATTTATGCAGTATGATAAGAGCTGTTCATTTATTTTCCCTTGTTTAGCTAAATTACCACTTTCATCGTATCCTATGTTAAACAATTGGCGACATACCTCATCAATAATCATATTTCCAGGTCCTGTATCAAAGGCATACATGTCATCTAGTGAAGATTGCTTAGGTAAAACAGTTACATTTCCGATGCCCCCGATGTTTTGTAACAACCTGCCCTTTGTTTCACTCCGGTAAAGAATATATTCAGTATAAGGTACCAAAGGAGCACCCTGTCCACCTGCTGCTATGTCCATAGTACGAAAATTAGATATTACGGTTGTATTTGTTTCGTAAGCAATTACCGAAGGTTCTCCAATTTGCAGAGTTGAGGGGACCAAGTTTTGTTCTTGCAAGGGCTGATGGTAAATCGTTTGTCCATGAGATCCTATAAGATCCAACTGCTCTAAAGGAAATCCAGCTTTTTTGCAAACTTCCTTGGTAGCATCTGCAAATAATTTTCCTAGTTTAAAGTTTAAACTACAAATTAGCTGCACATTAGATGTATCTACAGACAATGACTGTATAATTTCTTCTTTAACATCTTTTGAAAAAGGATGTGTTATCAATTCAATCATTTCTAACTCGGTGTTTCGTTTGCTATTATTCACACGTACAAGCACAGCATCAATACCATCCAATGATGTTCCAGACATTAATCCAACAATGTACATTATCATAACACCTACTTTACATAGATTTTTTTAATTCCTTGCTAAGCAGCAATGTCGATTCTTATAAAACCATGATGAAACTTTAGGTGGAAGTAGTAGTGATTCACCTAAAAAATTGACATTGCCAATGAACCTACTTTTTTGGGGAACGCTTTCTGTACTCAATGGTATACATCCTTTTCTTATCTTTTTAGTTTATAAAAAAAATGTAAGCGCTGACAATTAGTTATTATACTCGCTAGTTTTCTAATTGTGTAGATTTTTTGAAATTTTATTTTAAAATTATTTTTAATTATTGAAATTTATTTTTAATAGTGCTATAGTTTTGTTGAAGAAAGCGATTTCAAAGGAAGCTTTTAGATTACGAATGATAGAAGGATGATTTATATGCTAGAACATTTAACAACGGAAGGTCGTAATGAAAAGACTGTATTTTTAGATGAAATGAAAACGCTTAATTTATTGGAGGTGATGAATGAAGAAGATATGAAAGTTGCTTATTGTGTTCAAAAAGAACTTCCTCAAATTGCAAAAGCTGTAGAGATGATTGTTGCGGCGATGAAACGCGGCGGTAGATTAATCTATATGGGCGCGGGAACAAGTGGGCGCATTGGATTGTTGGATGCTGTAGAATGTCCGCCAACGTTTAATACTGATCCTAGTAAAGTAGTAGGTTTAATCGCAGGTGGAGAAAGTGCATTTATTAAGGCGGTTGAGGGAGCAGAGGATAGTTTTACATTAGGTCGTCAAGATTTAGAGAAAATCCAATTAACGAGTAACGATGTTGTAGTAGGTATTGCTGCCAGTGGACGTACACCTTATGTTATTGCAGGGTTAAATTATGCAAATCAACTTGGGGCAGGCACAGTAGCGATAAGTTGCAATAGGGAATCAGAGATTGGAAAAATTGCTGCAATTGCCATTGAAGTTGTAAATGGAGCTGAAGTACTTACGGGATCTACCCGCTTAAAAGCTGGAACTGCTCAAAAATTAGTATGTAACATGCTCTCAACAGCTTCAATGGTTGGGATTGGAAAAGTTTATGGGAATTTAATGGTAGATTTGCAGTTAACAAATGAAAAGTTGGTTGAACGTGCAAAACGTATTATTATGGATGCCACTGAATGCAGCTATGAAGTGGCAGAAAAATACTTAGTAAAAGCAAATAATCAACCTAAGGTTGCCATTGTTATGATTTTAACAAATGTTTCTTATGAAGAAGCCGTAGAACGCTTAAACGCAGCAGAGGGATTTATAAGAAAAGCAATTTAAAGCTTCTATATAAAAATATTATGAGGGGGAGTAAAAATGAAAGTATTATTTGTATGTTCAGGTGGAATGTCGAGTGCGATTGTTGTAAATGCGTTGAAAAAAGAAGGGGAAAAGCATGGTCAAAATTTAGAAGTATTAGCTGTTGGTACGCAAGAATTTGATTCAGAGGTTCGAAACGGTTGGGACGTTGCTATGGTTGCCCCACAAGTAAAACATCGATTTGATGGTTTTAAAGCTTCTGCAGATGAAGCCGGAGTCCCATGTTTAATGATTCCTGCTCAATCATATAGTCCCCTTGGTGGACCTGCTCTATTAAATTTAATTAATGAAATAAGACAATCAAATTAAAGTTGTTATTTATCTTGTTATTCGTGGGTAGTAAGACTCCTGCCTCAAGAATCAGAGAGGAACGAGGAAGATAGGTGGGAGATTACCTACCCGTAAAATCCCGATTGGTGCGGACTAACCATCATTGGGGGATGAGAAAAAACAACTGATGGAAGTTTCACTTTATTCGTTTGTGAATAGTAAAAACATAATCTAGCAAGAAATCTTAACTACTAATCAATCTAAAGGGGAAAATACAAATGAACAAATTTGTAGCTTTTTTAGAAAATAATTTATCGACACCTATGGCTAAATTGTCTGAGCAGAAACATTTACGTGCAATACGTGATGGTGTAGTTTCTGCTTTGCCATTCATCATCTTTGGGAGCATATTTCTTATCATTGCTTTCCCACCCGTAGCAGCAGATTCCGCAATAGGTCAATGGGCAGCAAAACATATCGCGGAGATTTTAATACCTTATCGATTAACAATGTTTATTATGACCCTATATATTACTTTCGGAATAGGTCATAGTCTGTCTCAAAGCTATAAGTTAGACCCTTTATCAGGGGGATTATTATCGGTAGCTGCCTTCTTATTCACAATAGGCGTAAAAATGGTGAAAGATATAGGTTTTGTATTGCCAATGACAAACCTTGGTGGACATGGGCTCTTTGTAGCGATGATTGTTTCTATATTTTCGGTTGAAATGATACGTTTATGTAAGACTAAAAATATTACAATAAAAATGCCAGATTCTGTTCCAACGTCCGTATCTCGTTCATTTGAAGCGTTAATACCAGTTACAATGGTACTCTTTATTATGACATTAATTACAGTAGTTGCAGGTGTTGATCTACATTCACTTGTTGATAAAGCTGTTGCACCACTTATTAAAGCAGGGGATACATTACCAGGCGTATTAATTCCAGTCTTTTTAATAACATTTTTCTGGTCATTCGGTATTCATGGTGTATCAGTTGTAGGTGCTGTTGCTCGTCCAGTTTGGGAAGTTTACTTAGCTAATAATTCATCGGCAGTTGCAGCTGGTACGGCAATCCCTCACGTAGCTCCTGAAACATTCTTTCAATGGTTTATTTGGATTGGTGGATCTGGTGCAACATTAGGATTAGTAATTGCGATGTTATTAACAGCAAGATCTACTTATAGTAAGACGATGGCGAGAGCAACAATTGTTCCAAGTATATTTAACATCAATGAACCTGTTATTTTTGGGATGCCAATTGTGCTAAACCCAATTTTAATTATTCCATTTATCGTGACACCATTAATTGGTGCAACAGTTGCATATATCGCAACGTCAATCGGATTAGTAAATCCAACATATGTAATGGTTCCATGGACATTACCAGCTCCAATAGGTGCCTATCTGTCGACAGGTGGCGATTGGAGAGCAATTATTCTTGTGTTAGTTAATATTACGATTTCAGTTCTTGTTTATCTACCATTCTTTAAAATGTATGATCAAAAGCTTTTAGCACAAGAAAGTCCAACAGAAACAACAGAGGGCACAAACGTAGCCTTATAAAAATATATGAAAGGGGGGTTGGGACTAATTGCTCCAAACTTCCTTTCATATAAAAGAGAGAAGGGAGATAAAAATGAATTCAACATCCAGAATTCACTTTTTTAGTTACAAAAGTGCGTTTCTATTTTTTAGTTTTATTCTTGTTTTTAATCTTATCTTTAATCCTTTAATGAATGCAGTTGGAGTAGATAAACGTTTGTCACTGTACCTAGATAATATCTTTGCAATCAGCGCAGGGTTAACTCTTGTTCTTATTTTTGTTGAAGGTAAGTTTAAAAACAAGAAACAAGCATTAATTTTGTTCTTGTCTCTATTAGTAGCGAGTGCACTGATTTGTTACCCAATTGTTTATGCGTAAATGAAAAAAGTAAGTTATCTAAAATGAGGTGTTAGTGAAATGGGAAAGCGAAACGGAATAAAAATTGCCACAATTGGTGGTGGATCTAGTTACACGCCAGAATTAATTGAAGGCTTTATTAAACGTTATGATGAGTTACCAGTTAGAGAACTTTGGCTAGTGGATATTGAGGCAGGAAGAGAAAAGCTTGAGATTGTAGGAAATCTAGCAAGAAGAATGGTAGAAAAAGCAGGAGTTCCTATGGAAATTCATTTGACGCTAGATCGTCGTCAAGCTTTACAGGATGCTGATTTTGTGACAACGCAGATGAGAGTTGGTTTACTAGACGCCCGAATTAAAGACGAGCGTATTCCTTTGCAACTAGGGTTAATTGGGCAAGAAACAAATGGTGCAGGAGGCTTATTTAAAGCGTTACGAACGATTCCCGTTCTTCTAGAAATCGCAGAAGAAATGCAAAAACTTTGCCCAAATGCATGGTTAATTAACTTTACAAATCCAGCTGGAATGGTAACAGAAGCCCTTCTTCGTTACAGCAAGCATAAAAAAGTAATCGGTGTATGTAATGTACCGTTTAATATGCACATGTCTATTTCAAAAATGTTAGGTGTTGAAATGGAGAGGGTACACATTGATTTCGCTGGACTAAACCATATGGTATTCGGAATACACGTATATGTTGATGATCAAGAAGTAACAGAGAAAGTGCTTGAAATGCTAGGAAATCCAGAGATACAAATGACAATGAAGAATATTGCCCCACTTCCTTGGAATCCAAGATTTTTGAAATCATTAGGTGTAGTACCTTGCCCGTATCATCGTTATTATTACAAAACAAAAGATATTTTAGATGAAGAATTAGAAGCATTTAAATCAGGGAGAACGCGTGCTGAAATTGTCAAGAAACTAGAAGAAGATCTGTTTGATTTGTATAAAGATGAAAAACTAGACATTAAACCTCCACAATTAGAGAAGCGGGGTGGTGCATACTACAGTGATGCAGCATGTAATGTTATTTCTTCTATCTATAATGACAAAAAAGACATTCAAGTATTAAATATCCAAAACAAAGGCGCAATTAATGAGATCGATTATGATTCAGCGGTTGAAGTAAGTTGTATTGTGACAAAAAATGGACCGGTTCCTATGACAATGGGGAAATTGCCAGTTCAAGTTCAAGGATTAATTCAGCAAATCAAATCATTTGAAAGAGTAGGTGCTGAGGCAGCAGTAACGGGTTCTTATGATAAGGCTTTATTAGCTTTAACGATTAATCCACTTATTCCAAGTGATGATTTGGCTGAAGCTGTATTACAGAAACTATTAGAAGCCCATAAAGAGTATTTGCCTCATTTTTTTAGATGATTAGGAGAATAATAAATTTAACATTAAAGAAAAATTGAGACCTGAGATTCTCTGAAACATAAATTCAGTTAGAGAATGTCATG
Organism: Bacillus sp. 05T22; assembly: GCF_056396765.1. Classification (NCBI taxonomy): domain Bacteria; kingdom Bacillati; phylum Bacillota; class Bacilli; order Caryophanales; family Bacillaceae; genus Bacillus; species Bacillus sp. 05T22. Next base: position 3,714 of record NZ_JBFTMC010000124.1, on the reverse strand, counting down.
CCCATACTTTACTACGATTTGGAGTGTTATGATATGTCAACGGAAATCAATAATAATGAAATGGAAATTTTTGAAATTATTTCTCATGGTGGAAATGCAAGAGGTTTAGCTTATGAAGCATTAACAGCTGCAGAGGAATTTGACTTTGAAAGGGCAACGGATCTTATTAACCAAGCTGCAGAAGAACTTAGCTTGGCTCATAAGACACAAACAAAGTTAATTCAAGCTGAATTGAACGGAATTCCAAGTGAAAAAACATTGCTAATGATTCATGCTCAAGATCACTTAATGACCGCGATAAGCGAACAAAAATTGATTGAACATATGATTCGTATCATAAAAAAACTGGCGCCACAACAATAATTGGGGATGTAGGAAGGTAAAGGTGATGTAAAGATGAGAAAATTAGGTATCTCCATTTATCCAGAACATTCAACTTTAGAAAAAGATATGGAGTATATTGCACTTGCACACAAATATGGATTTAAAAAAATCTTTACTTGCTTGTTGTCAGTAGAAGGTGATAAAGAACAAATTATGAGGGAATTTAAAGAAACAATTGCATTTGCAAATCAATTAGGTATGGAAGTAATGGTTGATATCTCTCCTCGTGTATTTGGAGATTTAGATATTTCCTATAATGACTTATCATTCTTTGCTGATTTAGGAGCGTACGGAATCCGTCTAGATATGGGGTTTACAGGAAATGAAGAGTCCATCATGACATATAATCCTTATAATTTGAAAATTGAAATTAATATAAGTAATGCAACGCATTATTTAGATAATCTCATTGCTTATAAGCCTAATAAAGAGAATTTAGTAGGCTCACATAATTTCTATCCTCATCGTTATGCGGGGTTAAGCTATGCTCATTTTCTAAAATGCTGTGAGCAATTTAAACACCATAATATTCGTACAGCAGCGTTCATTAGTTCACACGCAGCAACTTACGGACCTTGGTCAGTAACAGAAGGTTTATGTACATTAGAAATGCATCGTGAATTACCAATTGTAACGCAAGCCAAACACTTATTTGCAACTAGAGTAATCGATGATGTGATTATTGCTAACGCATATGCATCAGAGATTGAATTAGAAGCCCTGAGTACATTAAACAGTGAATTGCTAACGTTTAATATAGAACTATATGACACAATTACAGAGTTAGAGAAAAAGATTGTGCTGGAAGAATTTCATTTTTATCGTGGAGACGTTTCTGAATACCTTATTCGCTCGACTCAATCACGTGTAAAATATAAACGAGAAGAATTTAAACCAACCTATACCCCTGATATTAGAAGAGGAGACATTTTAATTGAGAATGAGCTCTATGGACAATACAAAGGTGAATTACAGATTGCGTTGAAAGACATGGAGAATTCAGGTAAAACGAATGTGGTTGGCCGGATAGTTGAAGAAGAAATTTTTCTCCTTGATTATCTCAATCCTTGGGAGAAATTCCAATTTTCAATTTAGTAATTTTATCGAGAACAACCTCAAAGTAAGGGAAAGGGAAGGGACAGAACGATCCTTCCCTTTTTATTTATCTTGTTATTTACGAGCAGTAAGATCCTCACCTCAAAATTCAACAATAGCAAAGAAGGTAGGTGGTGATAGGATGCCCGTAAAAGTCCGATTAGTGAGGGTTAATTAAATTTTCACTTTATACAAAAGGAGGAACCTATATGAGTTATATTATTGGAGTAGACGGTGGAGGTACTAAAACGGAAGCGGTAGCTTATAATTTAAATGGTGAAAAAATAAGTGAAGGTAAAGCAGGGTACGGGAATTTACTTTTAGATGAAAAACAAGCTATTCATAATATTATTGATGCGATTGAACAATGCTTAGTTCCTTTAAAAAAGGAAGAATGCCAGTATATGTGCCTAGGGTTGGCTGGGTATGGAGGGGTTAAAAATACAAAAGGTATAAAAGATGCTCTTTCTGAGGCGTTTAATATTCCGTTTACGATTGTAAATGATGGAATTATTGCACACGCTGCTTTACTAAAAGGGAAAGATGGTATTTTAACAATTTCAGGAACTGGTTCTGTTAGTATTGGAATTCATAATGGTATTGAAAAATTAGCAGGTGGTTGGGGACATATTCTTGGAGATGAAGGAAGTGGCTATTGGATTGCTATGCAGATTTTTATTAAAATGACGCAAGAGGAAGATGAGGGTGGAAATTATAGTGACCTAACTAAGTTGATACTAACAAAACTTGGTTATCAGAGTGTACTAGAATTAAAAACATTTATTTATTCCTCAACTAAAGCGGAGATCGCGTCATTTGTTCCAATAATCGTTCAACAAGCAAAAGCAAGTGATAATTTTGCAGAGAATATTCTCAAGCAAGCGGGCCATCACCTTGCCAAGACTACGCTTGCTGTTTGGAGGAAACTAAATTTTGATAACAATGTTACAATTGCTATTAAAGGGGGTATATTAATTAATATACCGTCTGTACAAACCTCCTTTATTGAAAATATTAAACAAGAAAAACCGGAAGTCCAATTTATTTTAGAAGATGTATCATCTACATTAGGGGGGTATTACTTAGCTCTGAAATATATGAGTTAATTAAAAGTTAAGGGAGCAATTCAATATGCATGTTGTAAATATATTGTTAAAAATTGAAAGTTTGTTACATCAATTACCAAAATCTGAAGGGAAAATAGCACAATATATTTTAGATAATCCTCAAGAAGTGATTAGAATGACTATACATGAATTAGCTGCGCATGCTAATGCGAGTAGTTCGGCGGTCACTAGACTTTGCCGTTCTATTGAAGTTGCTAGTTTTTCGGAGTTAAAGGTATCTCTATCATCGTATATCTCACAACCAGAGAAGAAAGGTTTTTATGATATTGAACCAAATGAAACAATAGCGGAAATTAAAGAAAAAATAGTTTCCAACTCTGTACAAGCGATACAAGAAACAGCGATTTATTTAGATGAAGTTATTCTTAATCAAATTGTTGAAACTATGAGAAATGCTGATGTTATTTATGCCTATGGATTAGGAGCTTCATGGCTTGTTGCAGAAGATATTACTCATAAATGGTTACGTTTAGGAAAGATTGTAAGTGCAAATCAAGACGCACATATCATGGCGACAGCACTTGCTGCATCAACAAAAAATTGTGTTTTTTTCAGTATATCTAATAGTGGAGAAACTGAAGAAGTACTGCAACTTGTTGATATTGCTAAAGCATCTGGTATTCAAACAATTGGGTTATCGCGATTTGGTAATAATAGATTAACTAACAAAGTCGATATGTCTTTGCAACATGTTCGTGCACCAGAGGCAAAATTTCGTAGTGCAGCAACTAGTTCGTTATTTGCACAATTTCTGACGATTGACATTATCTTTTATGCATATGCATCAAAATATTATGATGAAAATATTAAAGAAATTGAACGTTCAAGAGAATCGGTATTAAGATTCACAGGAAAAAATCCTTCTAAGATATAAAGCGTAATAAATCTCAGTACAAATTATTTACCTGTGATTTTCGCTGCTTAGTTATTGAACTGCTACTTAAAGAGCCTATGTCTATTTGAAGTGAACCCGAATAGTGGTACATGAAAAAAACACCTCCTGAATTCGCATACTAAGTATGCAAATTCAACGGAGGTGTTTTTCATTTGAAAGAAAGAGTACATTACCCAGAAGAAATAAAGTGGAAAGTGATTGAGATGAAAAAGG
>NZ_JBFTMC010000123.1:0-11871 GCF_056396765.1 Bacillus sp. 05T22 | reverse complement strand
GCGATATAACTCTTCGGCAAATAAAGACAACTCTTGTTTTTGATGCATATTCATAAAAAGCACGTCACCCTTTCTCATTAACATAAGAGAATAGTAACGTGCTTTTAACTTCAAGAATAGTCTAAATCCTTAAGTTGATGGATGTGGGGCATGTACACAAGCCTCATTTGTATGTTCTTTCTTACTTTTCAAAATAAGCCGCACCAAAGTTTTCATTAAATCTCTTACACCATATAGAAACCGAACCGTATGTGCTTACATCTATCCCTTCAGGAATTTCATAGTTTTGGTCTCCTTTGTTTCCCTTTAACTTTCCTAATTCAATATACTGATGGTTTTTAACATCTTCATTATTTTTCAAACGATTCGTAGGAACTAATACAACTCGAACATCTGGCCCATTAGAAGTTGAAAAATTTGAAAGTCGTAAAACACGTTTTCCCTCCCCTAATTGATGGATCGTTGCCGTTCCAGTTGTTTCATGAACACCGTTTTGAAACTGACCTGTACTTATTACTCGTTCTTCTTGTTGTTTTGTTTTGTTTGATTGTATTTCTGTTTGTGGCAATGCTTCATTCACTTGCTTATCAATAAATAATTTCTCGGGGCGGAACAATGACCATAAAATTCCCCCAACAATTATGGAACCCCCTATAAGCAATACATATTTTCTTTTCATAAAGTAAAAGCCCTCCTGTAGTATATTGTTTAATGGTATGATAACAAGAAAGTCTTTCGTTTCTATAATATAAATATTACAAAAGTCTTTCAGCAGTCTTATTTTTTTCTGATGTGATGGGAAGAGTAAACCAAAATTCACTTCCCTGTTTTCCATCTGAGCGATCTCTCACACCAATTCCTCCTTTGTGTATTTCAATTCATGATTTTGTAATGGCTAGTCCGAGACCGGAACCTTCAGATTGTGAACTTCTGGATTGATCTGTTCTAAAAAAGCGTTCAAATACGCGTAATTGGTCATCGGGAGTAATTCCTTCTCCTTCATCACGCAAAATAAATTGGACTTGTTGCTTCTGCTTATTTTCCTCTACAATCAACTCAATTGTTCCGGAGACAGGAGAATACCGAATCGCATTATCTAACAAATTACTGATAACCCGAGCTATTTTACACGGCATGATTAAAAGCCGAGGTAATGTATCAGGAACATGCAATTGCAAATGGATCTGTTTGTCCGCTAATAAGACAGAATGTGACTCTAGTACTCTAATAGGGGTCACCATACATCTCCATCAACTTAAGAATTTTATCCCGCTATTTTAGGACAGTAACACTCCCACCTCAAAATTCAGCGAAAGCAAAGAAGTTAGGTGGGAGATGAACTGTCCGTAAAAGCCCGATTCGTTCAACTAATAATCAGTGGGGGATGAAGAAAACCTCCACTGATTAAAGTTTCACTTTATAACGCTCCCAAAATCAATAAGTCTAAAAAAATGGCTTTTTTCTCAAAGGTTTTAGCATAGGAAAGGATACGATTCCCAAAATGATACACAGAATTCCGCTTAATAATTGTCCAATTCCAGAAGCTTGTCCAAGAATCAACAAATTAAAAAGTTTTTTTCTTGTTGGGTTATTCCATGTTTTAAACGCAACTCTTTTATTCTATTTTTCATAGAAATCACCTATTATATAAAAGAATATTTCTATAATTATCAGTAGATCCCCACACTACATCCCAAACTAAGTTTGTATTAGCTGCCAAATGAATAGTATGATATTCATTTTTCTCTGGAGCTGCTGCTTCACTTGAAGGAGCCCAGATAGATAGCCCCATTGCTCCTGCAGCTAATCCTGTCATGACTTTTTTTGATATTGATTTCATACTAATTCTCCCCTTCTTCTAATATTTCTACAAGATTACAAAAAATGATCTGATACTGTACATTGCTTATACTTTTATTGCGAAATAAAATCACTTTTGCTATGTAGAAACTTAAAACTCTTAACTTGATGGGCATAGGATAGCAACAACAAATAGCATTTGGTTGGCGAGATTCCAATTATGTAGAAACCTAAAAAAGCCCCTTTAGTAAGATCTAAAGGGGCTTTGCTCACACAAATGATCTACATATCAAAGATGAATTGATTTGCAGATCATTTGTATAAATAATTGCTGCAGAATGAACTTACATGAATGCTTTTAAAAGTTCTTGAACGAATGGAAGGGCTCCACCTACAAATTTTAAAACCGCCATTGCGATTGTCATATTATTTCCTCCTCTTTTGTTGGTGCTAAGATGTGATTTATCTTTATACCTCTATTATAGTAAACGCTTACATTTTTATTAATACACTCGTATATGCAATATTACATATACGAATGTATCAGGTTCCCTTTGCATTGTTAATAAGAATAGCTTGAATCATAAGGATGACGTTTTTTATGAATCTTTCAATTCAAATTGAACTACAATTATTTGCTGAAGATTTACATAAACAGCTTACTCCTTTATTTTTAGAAAAGCTTGCTAGAACAACGTATTAGGGGGCACTATATCATTTCGGGAAAATTGTACACACTTTAACTAGAAAGAGGAGCTTGACTATATATCTTAGCTCCTCTTATTGGCAAACTATTTAATTACCAAGGATACAATTCCTAAAATGATACACAGAATTCCGCTCAATAATTGTCCGATTCCAGAAGCTTGTCCAAGAATCAATAAATTAAAAAGATTTTTTCTTGTTTGGGTTTTCCCCACAAAAGCATCATCCGTTTTCATTCTATATATACCCCATAAGATTAATACTACTCCAAAAACGATAAGTCCTAATTTTAAAGCCATTTGTTTGCCTCCATTGATTATATACATATTGAATTTTTCCTACTTATTAATCTCAAATTAATGTTCGGAAGTTCATCTTAGTTTAAATACCTTTCAAAAGTCTTGCGAAAATGTTACAAAAGTCTRTCGATATAATATATTGTGTCACTAAGTAATGTATGTTTCAGTAAATGCTGAGGATGAAAGTTTTGGAAATTAATAAAGAAGTTTTGAAAGGTCATATTGATACAATAATCCTTTCTTTATTGCATAACAGAGATATGTATGGTTTCGAATTAGCAAAATTGGTACGCGAAAAAAGTAATGAACAATTCGAGTTAAAGGAAGGAACATTATATCTATCTTTAAAGCGACTTGAAAAGAATAAATGGATTGAATCTTATTGGGGAGATGAACAAGGCCCTGGTGGAAGAAGAAAATATTATAAAATCACTTCAATAGGTAAAGATGGGTTCGAAGAAAAGCGTTTAGAGTGGCAATTTGTAAAGAAAATAATTGATTCGTTTTTAGAAGGAGGAAAAAAACTTGAAGGAAATTGATGTATTTATAGATTCTGTTTATCAAAATGTTGGCGGTAATAAAAAAGAGATACAAGATTTAAAAGCAGAGATGAAAAGCCATTTGATAGAAGCTGTTCACGAATTAAAAGCAAAAGGAAAGACTGAGCAAGAAGCGATTGAAATTGCTATTAACCGATTTGGCGGAGAAAAAGTTATATGGAGGAAATGGAATACTAATAATCGTAACGATTATTTTATTGATTACATGTATTATTTTTGTGTGTAATCCACTTATTTTCTCCAATTGGGGTTCAGCCGCATGGGACTGAACCCCTAATACTTTATTTTAATAATGACTCTTTGCATGAAATAAAACTCAGTTATCAGTCTAAACCATTTTTTAGATCTAACAATAACAAGTATGCATTTTTACCTTTCAGATAGTCTCTTTTATTCTAATTTCTTCATTTCTTTCAGCCGTTCTATATCCTTTTCTGAAGCCTTTTCTATTTTATACAGTTCATAGCTACCCTTTATCTCATTTATCACTACAAATTCACTTTCATTCCGAACATAGCTTTTAGTTTTTCCCTTTTTATAACCAATAACATTATCTAATATAGTTTCCCCACTATCTTTTTTATATAAATTATAGCTAACAGGTGGACGACCAATTACATACTTATTATCAGAAAATCCGACTATATCATCCCTCCCTAATCCTGTCGAAACACTCCAGACAAAAATAATCTGAAATATAGAATAAACAACAATACCGCATAAGAAAAAAAATAGGATTGATTTAAAAAATAACTTTAAAGGTATCCTGCCCAAAAAAAATTCCCTCCCATTTCATCTTGGGATAGCAAGAACAAAACGTGAATTTTGTACGCTAAGGAACCGAATTTTTTAGATTATTGAACTCAATCCCCCGTCAGTGCTATAAGAAAAAGAGTTACCGCAGTAACCCTATTATTTATAATACACGTCATTGGGAGAAGCTATGGATGAATAAAGTCAATCTATGAAATTTCCCACAATCTTTTAACCTCCACCAATTCCTGTCCATTGAATTCCATTCTGTATATATCTGGTTTTGATGTCTGTAGTAAAAAATTCAAATCATACTTACTGTCATAATATCCCATCACCAAAGTCATAACAGCTCCATGAGTGCCTAATACTACTTTCTGTCCTCGATAGGTGTTTAATAATTCTTTTAAGACTTTTATAGCACGTTTCTGACAGTCGACATTAGACTCTCCTCCCGTTAAAGCAAAGTCGGGGTCTAAGAATGACTTTTTTATCAAAGGGAATAATTCTTTATCCGACATTCGTTCCTCTTCAGCAATAAAAATTCTCTCTTTTAAGTCTTCAAATACTAAAACTTCTTGTCCTATTTGCTTCGCTAACTGCTGAACAGTTAGAATTGAACGATTGTATGGACTTGAGATAACAACGTCAATTCCCTCACCTTGTAATGCATCTGTTATTCGTTGAACTTCTAATTTTCCTTTTTCAGTTAATCCTCTTGTTCTTTCTTTTCCAGCTTTTGGTGAATCTCCGTGTCTCACCATATATATGAAAGTTTTCATAATTACCTCCAATTTTTTTAGGTTTCTTTATTCCATATATAGCTTATATTAATTAAAAAGAACTTTCCCAATGACCATAACTAGTACTCACTATAAATCCTTCTGCATACGATATCTTAAATACGTTTCTTTACAATCCCTTCTCTATATTAACATATATATCCAATTCGGTCCCCTTAAAAAGAACAGAAAACTGTGAATTTGAAATAGAGTCACGATATTTGTAAGAAAGACGCGAAGTTTTCACTATCCTCAGGTATAAAAAAGGACAAACTCTCCAAGGTGAGAAGTTTGTCCAAAACCATGATATCTTTGGTTTAACAACATAAAATTCAATTCCGCTAGGAATCTTTCGTTCTTTTTTCATATCCCACTATTTTTGCACCAGAACCAACAATAGTGAATTAAAATAATGAATTAATACTTGCTAGGACAGTAAGTATACCTATAACAATGACAAATACATTGCTCGCTTTCCCTTTGTATTTAGCTAGTACTGGTACTTTATGGATCGCATACATTGGTAATAGACATAAGATAGCAGCAACTAATGGACCGCTAAGGGCATCAATGATTCCAAGAATACTTGGATTTGCATAAGCAACATACCAGCATGTTAATACGACAAAAGTAAGGATCATTGTCTTAACTGTTTTTTCTCCCATATCTTTTCCGCGTTTTTTACCGGACTTGATAATCATGTCGCGCATTACCTCATATGCTCCTATATAATGGCCAAGGAAGGATTTTGTTATAGCCATAAAAGCAATGATAGGAGCTGCAATAGTGATTATAGGCGAATTAAGCTCATTAGCAAGATATGATAGGATTGACAAGTTCTCTTTTTTTGCCATTATAAGATCATCTGGAGTCAAACTYAARGTACTGCTCCAAACAAAGAACATWACAACAGCGAATGTCATGATATAACAARCTTTTTGTATTTGAGCACATTTGGCATCAGTAGCTTCTATTCCATAGGTAGCTCTCTGTTTCATAACAAATGATGAAATCATAGGCGAATGATTGAACGAGAATACTATGATTGGTAGTATCATCAATATCGTTCCGAAATATCCTGTTCCTGTTGAAGCAGTAGAAGCACTTGAAAAACTAAGCATTGACGTATTCCACTGTGGAATCAAAGATATTGCGATAAAAAGTAGAGAAGCTATGAAAGGATATACTAGCATACTCATTATCTTTACGGTGATATCTTGTCCAAAATTTAGTATAGCTATAAGACCGAGTACTAATACAAGCGATAAAATGGCCCTTGGAGGCTCCTGCATGTGCAATTGATTCACGATAAAACTACTTGCAGTATTTGTAAGTGCAACCGAATACATCAGCACGATCGTATAAATTGAGACGAAATATACTATGTTAAAAATTATACTTGCCTTATTTCCGAAATACTCTCTTATTGTACCTGTAATCCCCTCATCAGCAGATTTGGAAGCGTATATCATTTTAGCAAGCGCCCTATGTGAGTAATACATAACAGGATATGCAAGTATGGTAATTAACAGTAATGATAATAAACCACCTGAACCTGCATTAATAGGTAAAAAGAGTACTCCTGCTCCAATTGCTGTTCCAAAAAGGCTCAATGCCCAGGTAGTATCCTGTTTATGCCACTTTTTAGGGTCTAGATATTTCTCATTTTTTACTGCAGTATTTTCAGCTTGAAATTCTATTTTTTTTGCAGTATTCCCATTCATATAATAATTCCTCCTTGTATCCTATTCTTACGTCTCTTTTTAAGGCTTAGGAATATAGACCATTCTTGAAAAATGAATTGCTTACAAGATGCGCCACATCGTGTGTCCAACCTGATGAATTTGTTAGCGTTTACAAAGCATTTCAATTATATATTAGTATACTTTAATTGTATAGTAGTATATTTTAGTGATAATGACTTTTAATATACAGACACCCTTAGGAGAACAATAGAGAATAGAATTGTTAACTATTTCACAATATTTCCAATAACTGTTTATTTATTTAATTGTTTCTCTCCAAAAATTTTACTTTTAATGGCAATCCCTGTAGGTGTGGCTGCAATTCCGCCTAAACCTGTCTCTCTTAATTCGCGAGGCATCTGTCTTCCAACTCTATACATCGCTTCAATAACTTCGTCAGCATTGATGATATTGTTTACGCCGGCTAATGCGATGTCCGCTGCTGCTAAAGCATTTGCCGTTCCAATGGCGTTTCTCTTTACACAAGGAATTTCTACCAAACCAGCGACCGGATCACAAACTAAACCGAGTAAATTTTGTAATGCGGTTGAGAAAGCTTCAGAAGATTGCTGTGGCGTTCCTCCTGCAGCTTCTACCGCTGCTGCAGCCGCCATTGCTGAGGCACTGCCTACTTCAGCTTGACATCCTCCGTACGCTCCGGAAATACAAGCGTTATTTGCGACTATCGTTCCAAATAACGCTGAAGTGAATAGAAAATGGATCATATCTTCATGACTTAACTGCAACGTATCTTTAATACTAAATAGGACTCCCGGGATCGTCCCACTCGCACCTGCTGTTGGAGTTGCACAAATAGCTCCTAATGAAGCATTTACTTCATTAACACCGATAGCACTTTGAATCCCTAACACCATCAAATCTCCAGAAAGAGTTTTTCCATTTTCTCGATATTTTTTTATTTTAACAGCATCACCTCCGGTTAAACCGGTCGGAGAAAATACTCCGTTGCCCTCGATACTTTTATTTACGGAATTTTCCATAGTCGCTAAGTTTTTTTCCATTTTACTCCAAACTTCTTCATAAGAAGTTTTAGTTTGTTCGATTTCCTGTTCGATTGCTAATTCATAAATTGGCTTTTTCCTTTTATTAGCTGCATCTACAATTTCTTTTATGGTCATATACATATTTTTTCACCCCTTAATGTAACTAAAGAATAATGATATTAGCTATACTGCTTAAACTTCCCAATTCCTTCTGAACATCACCAGGCAATAGCGAATCCAAAGCGAATGCATATAAATATTTTCCATTTTCCTTCAAACTATGAAAGGTGTTAATTTCCAGATCATATTGTTTAAAGATCCTGCGTAAGACAAATTCAAAGTCAGCTCTTTCGGAAATCGCAATAATAACTGGCAATGGCCCCTGCAGATCTAAGCTAAATCCGTCAATTTCAACATGTTTGATTTCAATTAATCCGCCGCCGACCGAAATACCCATCGTTCTAATACTTCGACTTTCATCCTCTAAATATACATCTGCCGTATTTGGATGACCAGCAGGACTATCACCTGCCTTTTCAATAAAGGTAATGTCAATTCCTTTAGATTCTGCTATTTTAATAGCATCTGGCACTTTGCTGTCATCGGCAGCAAATCCTAATATCCCAGCAATAATTGCAAAATCAGTTCCGTGTCCTTTATGGGTTTCAGCAAATGATTCATAATACCTTACCACGACTTTTTTTGGAAGACCTTGAAATAATTTATTGGCWACTGTTCCAATAGCCAAAGCACCTGCAGTATGTGAACTTGAAGGACCGATCATTACCGGCCCAATCACATCAAAACAACTTTTGTATTTAACAACCTTTTTTTCTTTAATAGATACTACATTCATGTTCATATAAGCACCCCCATAATTTATTATTTTTAATTGCAGTTGAATCTAAGTTATTAGAATAACCAATTCAAAATAAGATCTGGCTGATAACGCTTCCATTTTCATATTGAATAAATTCCCCTTCTGATCACACACCTTTCTTAGAGTAATCGTATCAGTATGTCCAATTTTAGAAGATTACTTGCAAGGTCTTTAGAATTTTTGCATCAGAACCAGGTTTGATATTTTCTCCGGGGGTAATAGATTATTTCTCGACGCCCTCATTATAACTTGTATATTTATGAGTTTAATATTTTTTTATTTTTAGAAAGATTGAATAAACAGAATCTTGAATGGATAATAAATTACACTTGGCATGTAGCAATTGTGTCCATTGTTTGAAGCTGTATTAGTTAGTAGAAAAGCAAAAATAACACAGCGTTCCTTTGATTAACACATTGATTATATTGGAAAACCATTATAAAGATACTTATATTTTCCTTTGTTGAAACATCTTATTTTAGACGTGAAAGCTGTTGTAATAAATGATTAATGTAGATGGAAAGGAATAAATTAAGGAAATATAAAATCCTTTTTGGATATTTATTATTTACGTTGCGTTTATATACATTTTTCAGAAAAAAGGAACTTCTTTTTTATAAATCTTGGACATACTGATATTATTACTTTACAAAAAGTGTGTGATTAGTATGGAAAAAGAACAGTTATTTAGGCTCTGGTGCAAAAAAGAGAATAAAATGCATATATCCCTAACAGAATCGTATCTTATGCTATAAAGCCCAGTACCAGAGTTCTTGCAACCAGGGGCAAAGTAGCAATTAAGTGTAGAAAGTTAGTCCTATATGGGGGCACCATACATGCCCATCAACTCAAGAGATTTTAATACCCTCAAACACCAAAAAACGTTATCCTTTCTAAACAAGCTAAATTAGAAAGGATGACGTTTTCTTATGAATCTCTCGATTCAAGATGAACTACTACCATTTGCAGAAGAATTATCACGGAATTTTGGTTTGAAATAAGAAATATTGTAATTTCTATAAAAACACAATTGGCCATGCAACTTATGTTGTATAACCAATTGTGTTTTTTAATAAACAAAGAGAACTTATGAAAGTAAACTAATATTCATTAGTTTACTTTCATACTTATTTTATTAATAACTAATTTAGGAATAATTTTCTCAATATAGATATCATACTCACTTACGGTTTTAATATTCAAAATTTACAGAAATTATAATATAATACAATTATGATCGTTATTACCCTTTTGTTCTCTCCTTATGCTAAAGATAAGATCGAGTCTTCGGTCTTATCTTTTTTTCTGTGAAGAAAGTGAATTATAAAAGTACGTTTTAAGGACATAGTTTTTATGATGGGTTTTGGTGATATTTTTTGATTTAAATTAGAGAAAAAGCACTTGAGATATAAATGTCCCAAAAATAATCGTTTTTGAAGCGATATTATAAAGTTATTATTTAGTTGAGTCACCATAATTGAAAGCTCATTTTCCAATAATAAAAACCCGTTATATCTACGGAAAGTGTATGATATAACGGGTTTTTATCAATTTTCTATTTTCATACTTTTGTAAAACTCATACTCATTAAGGGGTACGGAAACGATTCAGGGAATGAGAGGCCTCTTTGGAAAAATATGTAAAGAGAAAATTCCTATTCTACAAACAGAACAAAGCACTTTATAAAAGTGCTTTGGGAAAAGCAAGATCTATAAGTAAAAAATATTCTATATGATAAGATATCTGGCCCATTTAAATGTGGAAAAAGTCGGTATTTTGGATGTTAATAATAGTTAACAAAAAGAAATTGGGTTTGCTTACTGTTATATAAGATACGAGAAATTTGTTATTTGTTGATTTATTACCTAAAGAAAAAGGAGAAAATTAAATCATCTCTTTTCAGTTAGCCTAAAAAAGTATAAATACTTTCTAGATATATAAATCTAACCATGATACGAACTCTGCCAAAAGTCTGAAGATTACTGCGTTTTATTGATTATACTGAGCCTCCTCTTGTTGAACTTCCTGAACACGTGGTTCTAAAGAATCAATAACTGTCTGCGCTTGCTGAGCTGCATTTTGATACARTTGTTTTGCCTGCTGATTGTCAGTATCAAGAACAAATCCTTCTAAACATGCTTGAGCACTTTTTAATCCAGAAATAGTTTGTTTAAGCTTAGTAATTACTGTCATAATTAAATTCCTCCTTATAATCATGAATTCACTATTTAGAATAGCTATTTTCTACCCAAAATATGATTTCTAAATTTTGGTTATCTTTATAGAATGAATACATTGACTAAGATATAAACGTACAAGATAGAATCCGAAAATCAGCTTCGCGAATGTGAATATTTACTAGAATTCTATTTTGTGTATGTTAGAATTCAGGATGTTCTTGCATTTTCTAATATTTCGTTTGATTTGCTGATTTTCAAAAAAATAAATCTCTGTACCTGACCAAACAAAAACCCAACACATGATGCTTAAAACTCCTGCAATATAGGCATGATTGCTTGAAAGCTTCAAGTATATCAACCCAACAATAATACCAACCACAAACAAAACAATAGCCTTATTGACATTTCTAGCATATGTATATTCCTCTTCGTTCAAGATGTTAGAAAAAGTGTTAAATGTGGCAGTCTTCAGTAACTTTTCGTCAAAATTATTCTGACCTAAAAAAAATATTTCAACTTCTTTTCTTTTGCCACTGCGTAGCTTTGACAAAAGAAAATCTTCAAGGTCAGAGCTTAGGTGAACATCATCTGAGCTATAATATCTTGAAAACGGAGTATCAGTTTCATCTAAATAGATATTTATACTTAATTCATCTTTCATGTTACCCCTCCTTTAACTCCAATGTACTAGTTGAAAGTCAACCTTTTATCAGTATGGTCAAGATAGCAACAATTCTTACGAAAACAGGGAAAGTCAAAGAAAGACTTTTGTAACAATTACGAAAGAAATTTGAAAGAGGTTTAAATTAAGATAAACTTACCGATATTAATTTAAACATGTTGGTAACAGTATATTTAGAAAGTAAGGAACAAWGTCATGAAAGAAAAGATAAAGAGAAGTATTAAAAAAATTTCCCCTGTAGGAATAGCAATGGGAATCTTATTCAGTTTCAATCCAATTACAAAACATAAAGCGAAAGCAGACGTTGATACAAGAGAAACGATTCTTACAACATTTGGAGATACCTATGATACGTTTCTAAAAGAGCCTTTTGTTATTCTTTTATCAGAACAAAGTGCTAAATATGATTATACAGCTAACAATGAAAACCGTTCTTACAAAGCTCCTACTTTTAACAAAGGAGAATTTGGTATTAGTGGTG
>NZ_JBFTMC010000122.1:0-12287 GCF_056396765.1 Bacillus sp. 05T22 | reverse complement strand
ATATTTCGGATTTCATTAAAATCTTTTGTAACAACCTTGTTATGCTCTTTTGCATCTCCGCCTAATACTACAGCGGTAAAGGTACTGTCTTCAAAAATATCTTTGTACTGTCCACTCGCTTCAACGCYTTGAYYCTTAATTAAGGCTTTAAAAGCAGYTTGTACATCTTTRCTCTTAGATGATGTTTCTAATTTCACATAAACTGTTCTACCATAAGCTACATTTGAYACCATAACAGGCGGAGCCGCMTTACTTAYCCCTTTACGAGTTAACTCGTCAAACGTAACACTATTATCAAAAAGGTCTGATGGATTGTTAGGTAGTTCTGCACTTACGGTATAAAAGATTTGCTTATATGCCGCAACCATCACTTTTTTCTCTCCATTTGCAACAGCATTAAAGTCAATGTTCAGTGCATTGTCAAGATATTTAGCGTTAACATTAAGAGCACTTGCTATTTGAGATTTACTATACACCATAGATTCTGTATACTGCATTCTTGCAGGTAACGTATGTGTTTTTGAATACTTTTGATTCCAAGTAGATACTAATTCATCTACTGCACCAGACACATTACCATATGTAGGATTTTTGACAGTAATTGTATTGTCTTTTCTCATGCCAGGTAAGTCTATACTAATATTCAAAGGTTTTCTCTTAGCTACTAACAAACTAGGTTGATTATCTGCAAAAGCTTTATTTGCAAGTTGTACTGCTCCTGGATATGTACGATTAGCCACAGAATCAATAATCGAAATATCGACTGGTGAAGTTGTAAGTGATTTTTTCTCACGTTCAACTACTACAAATTTACCATTTGAATTTGTACTTTCTTTYGGAACAAAACTCTCTACTTTATCACCATTTACTGCTAAAACCTCTTGATTATTATACTTAAGATTTGCTATACCAGTATCAATGCCACTTGCATTTTTTGTTGCACCAGCTGAATTACCTGTTTTTGTTTCCGCAAAGGAAGTAGATGAATAACTAATAGTGCTTAAACTAACTAATAAACATGCTAATAATTTGATTCCTTTAACACTTTTTTTAATTTTCAAAAAATTCATTCCCTTCTTTTTTTCGTATTAAGGTATGATAATTGTTTATAAATAATTGCTGAACAATGAACTTACATTACTGCTTTTAAAAGCTCTTGTACGAATGGAAGTAATCCACCGATAAATTTTAAAACTGCCATTGCGATTGCCATATGATTTCCTCCTCTCATCTGTACCTTGATTCATCTTTACTATACAGATCGCTTGTATGATAATTCCCATGAATAATTGCTAAATAATGAACTTACATTACTGCTTTTAAAAGCTCTTGTACGAATGGAAGTAATCCACCGATAAATTTTAAAACTGCCATTGCGATTGCCATATGATTTCCTCCTCTCATCTGTACCTTAAGTCATCTTCGCTATACAGATCATTTGTATAAATAATTGCTGAATAACGAACTTACATTACTGCTTTTAAAAGTTCTTGTACGAGTGGAAAGATCCCACCGATAAATTTTAAAACTGCTGTTGCGATTGCCATATGATTTCACCTCCTCTCATCTGTATAAATAATTGCTGAATAACGAACTTACATTACTGCTTTTAAAAGTTCTTGTACGAGTGGAAAGATCCCACCGATAAATTTTAAAACTGCYGTTGCGATTGCCATATGATTTCACCCCCTCTCATCTGTACCTTGATTCATCTTCGCTATACAGATCATTTGTATAAATAATTGCTGAATAACGAACTTACATTACTGCTTTTAAAAGTTCTTGTACGAGTGGAAGGATCCCACCGATAAATTTTAAAGCTGCCATTGCGATTGCCATATGATTTCACCTCCTTTTGTTGTTGCTACGATGTGATTTATATTATAGTAAGCACTTATGTTTTATCAATACATCATCATATGCAATTTTGCATATGATGATGTAGCAGGTTCCCTTTCTTTGTATTGTTAATAAGGGGTACGGCAACTATTCTTTACTTTTGGAGCCACTCAAGAAAAATGTACTTTATAATCCTATTATTAATGCAACTGTAGCTCTTCTTTTTTTGTTTTTCATGATATTTACCTCGTATAATTTCTAAAAATACTAAGCGCTTTTAAAAAGTAGTATACTGTCTATTGCTGTCGAAAAAAGAGAAAATGCAAAAAATTTGTAACATCATGAAAAATTGCATAATTTAATGTCGATAATCAGTTATTCTAGAAAAAATTTCTGTTTATAATGAATTTTTCTTTTAGGGTGTTTTTGCCTATCCCCTCGAAAAGGGGGAATAAGAAAAACGTATTGTGAAAAATCCTTATCAATAAAGATTTTGGGGTGCTTTTTAAAATATGCATTTCAAAWYWTMTACAATTGMATTRACATGTTTCAAATATWRWTAAGTTGTATTTTTGAAATGAAATAGTTTAGATTTTCAGCATTGTCATAAAGTGTACTTTTTGAAATAACATATAAATTTATAATGAATCAATCTTATTCCTCCTTTTCGGGGATTTAGGAAAAATTACCCTATTAGTACAAAAATCTGTATAGAATTCTGTATAAAAAAGCCCTGCATATAAGCAAGGCTTTTTCTATTTCCAAAATTGCCACCACTTTTTTTGTTGGGTGGCTGCAATCAATTTTTTAGTCTCCTGGTTTTCACGGATCATAGCCATTAGGTTTTGATCACGTTCATTAATTTTTTGAAAATCCTGTTGTTGTTTTTGCTGTTCAGTTAACCATTCCTTTAAATTTTCTTCATGTTTTTTAAGCAGTTCAGATACTCTTTCAGCAACAATTCTATCCAATTCCTGAATAGCTACAACTACTTCTCCTACTTGGATCTGTTCAGGTTGTTGTTTAGTTATTTGGATAGGTTCAATGTCTATATATTCAGGTAATCCTTCTTTACTGAGGAGCTCAATAATTTGTTTTGTTTGGAGGTTTCTTTTATTTCTCATTTTAGCTATAAATTGAAAAACAGGTATACATTCTTGATGAATTAAATACTTGTTCTTTTCACCTTGTTGGAAATTTAAAAAACTACCGTAGGTTTGACAGTTTCGTTTTATAGTCATAGCTGATACTTTTATTTCCTTGGCTACTTCTTCAGCTGATAACCAGTCTTTTTGTTGCACTGTTCAGATCACCATCCTTCTAAACATCTGAACATCTGAACAGAAAAACAAGGGTTTCCTTGTTTTTCTGTTCAGATGGATATTTAGATAATATACAAATAGTTTAACACCTGAACATCTAAACGCAATATATAAAAGAATTACTAGAAAGTAAAATAGAAGGATAGATCTTAAGTCATGCACAGAATGTTAGTATCATGGGGACTATGGGAATATCTAACTTCTTATAATAGGACATTATGTAAACTCTCTACGAATACAATATTCATTATAAAATATAAAAGCAAAAACAAAAAAAAGGGAGAATCTAGTAGTGAAAAAAAACTTTGAAAACGCACATCGTTTCTGTTCTCATAATAGAAATGCTTTAGAAACAGATACTATATGGGGTAGCATCAGGATTTTGCGGATTTACAACGTCAAGGTAGAAATCCCTGTATCAATAGGGTTTACTCTATTGATACTTAACTGATTTTGCTTTAAATAAGGTTTGCGACTGTCTCGTATGACTTGTCTTAAAATTCTTATCGTTGTTAAGTTATTCATTTTTAATACTATAAACAACTTAACGTTGTAAATCCGCATTTTCGGGACGCTACCCCTTAATGGCGGTGGGCGGGCTTTAAAACCCTAAACCTGAAAAAGCTAAAAGTTCCGCAAGGATTGTTTTTTACTGCTCCACTTCGTTACTGCAGTAAAAAACAATCCTTGCCAAACTTTTTTCGGCTCGATTCGCTTTTTTCGCCAAGCCGAAGGACAAAAAGCAAAGCAATTGTTCTCGACTTGGACTAGCAATTATACGAGCCGAACCGCTTAGATCATTCGTTCAAAAATAGTTCTTACTCAAAATTTTGATACGTTTAGTACGTGGGGTTTCGTCCCCACACGACGAGCCAGCACTCCAAACAAAAAGCAAGGAAACCCTTAAATTCGGTTAATTTGTTTTTTATTATAAATACGGTATGTAGAATTTTACATTTATTCTTATGAAAAATAAAATAAAATATCTACAGATTTAACCACAATCACTTATAACGCTCTATCTTCTTCTTTATAAGCACTTAGCTGTATTGAATATAATTGTATTAATTTTCATCCTATCTCGTCATACAAACGAATCTGAACACCCGCTTTTTTCCTAAACGCAAAATTTGAGTGATTATTTTATTCAACTTTAGATTTTGGCTCTCCCAATCATTTAAACATTGCTTTTCTTGTGATAATCCATTCTTTTCTTGTACCATTTGGGGGCAGAAAGAATTTAACTAATCCCTCATCGATCATTTGTTGTAATTCTTTTTTCTGTTCTTCATTTAACATAGATGGACTGTATTTATTCTTTAATGGGTTCTGGTGCAAAAACATTCGCTAGAAACCTAGAGAGTCTGTTTTCTTTAAATTGCTAGTTTATGAAGCTACTCCAAACAGTTGATGGATGAATTCTTTTTGATTTTGAGTAGACGTCATCCTTTGGTGAATCTGTTTCTTTTTAATCATATGCATGGCTTCTATGCCACAGAGTATATAAGTAGCTGTACGAAGTGATTTCAACCCTAACATCGGGCGAACTCGCTTCTTAATAAAACGATGATCTTGTTCTACGATGTTATTAAGATATTTCACTTGCCTTAGTTGGATGCCTATAGGCATCTTTTTTTCTTTCTTTAACTCTTGGATGGCTATAGGATAGGCTGGGTTCTTGTCTACTGTGATAACACGGGGCTTTGAAACATGAAAAGACCGCAAAGCTTTCTTGAAAAAGAGCTTTGCAGCCTTATGGTCTCTTGTTTTGCTTAAATAAAAATCAATCGTGTTCCCTTCCGAATCAACGGCACGATACAGATACATCCATTGCCCTTTCACATATGTCTCATCGACTCGCCAAGAATCATTAGTTGGCTTAAGATAACGACGTACTCGCTCATCTAATTCAGGTCCATACTGATGAACCCAGCGCATGATCGTTGTATGAGCAATGGAGAGTCCACGTTCTTCCATCATTTCGACTAGATCACGAAAACTGAGATTGTACCGCAGGTACCATCTCACGGCTAATAAAATAAGATCAGGTTGATAATGTTTCTATTTGAACAAATTTTCCTTTTCCATACTGATCACACACCTTTTTAAGAGTAATAGTATCAGTATATCCAAGTTTTAGAGGTTGCTTACAACTGGATTAAAGTTTTTGCACCAGAACCCTTTAGCGTCCTGAGTATACATAATAAAGTTGTCTGTGTAGATTTCGTAATTACTGGAGTAAAGGTTATGAAGTTAAGATGTTCATAACTTAAAAGTTATGATTCGATTTTTAAGGTGTTGTATTATCAATAGATAAATAGGTGTCATAAACTAGTATCTAAAGTTAGTCCAAAAAAGGGACAATTTTTATGAAATATGGTTATGCACAAGGTAAAATCTTAAGTTGATGGGTATGGGGTGTTTACTTTTCTTAAGTTGATGGGCATGAGGACACTATATCATTCTGGGAAAATTGTACGCTAGGGACTACAACCCCTTATCATTACAGTATTTTATAAAGATGAATATATGTACAGTGCTTAATTTTAGAATTACCATATGCTAGATTAGAGGTTTACACTCAAAATCTATAATGTTTTAATGGAAGTAACATCTATATAAATCCATTTTAATTCTTCGACATATCTACTATGCAGAATACAACATGATCTGCACTTGCTTTCTCCTTTTGAAGTGGTGGAAAAAGTCATGACTGTTTCTATACGCGGCCAGATACTCCCCTTCAAAATTATATATAGGTATAATTTTTACGTGTATGAAATAAGAGAGGGGGGATAAGTAAATTTAAGAAGTAGTTATAGCAAGAGGAATATTTATTACATTAATGTAATGAAGGGATATAAGGGGGTAGTGAGGAAATCAGCGTTTCGTATGAACGTTAGAATGGATTTAAATGAAAGGACTGATTCATATGAGTAGAAGAAAGAATCATAGATTACAAAAACCAATGAAAGTACTTATGACATCTGCTGTTTTGACAACGACATTATTTACGTCTATGACTGTAGATAGTTGGAACATTCATGCTGAAACTACGCAAACTCAGGCGCAATATGAAGAGAGGACGTTTGAACTTCCAAGTACAGGACATTATATGGCGGAAGCAGAAAGAGAAAGAAGAAGTCAGCAACGAAACTATGTGCCAACAGGAATCTATGTACAACCGAATGAACAAGTTACAATTGAAGTATCGGGACTATCGGGATTAGACAAGCTTGGAGCAACTATTGGGACAAATGAATATGATAAAGAAGGGGGAAAAGCATTTCGTCTTTCTACTGGTTCTAACACCATCTCCTCTCCAAACGGTGGTTTATTAGGGTTTGATAACTGTGAAGGGAAAGGAACTGTTAAGGTGAAAGTAACACAAGGCGGGAGCCCTGTTCCATTCTTTGAATTAGGGAAACATACGAAAGAAGACTGGATTGCCATGATGGACAAGTATCCAGATGCGCATGCTGTTCAATTAAAGTCAAAGAAAGCAGTACTTACTGTTACTCGTGATAGTGCCAAGAAATATATTGTGGATCAAGATCCTGTGCCTCTATTAAAAAAATATGATGAAATGATTCTAGCACAAGATAAAATATCGGGACTATCTGAAACAAGTTCTAATCCGTTACATCGTCCAACTCGTCGCCTTTGGGCTTTTGTAGAAAATCCTAATAAATCTGATTGGGGCATGTATGCAGGTCATAATGGAGTCGTATTTACTACGGCTGGTAATGCAATCGAAAGTGCTTTAAATGTAAATGAATTTGGATGGGGACAAATGCATGAGGCAGGACATACAAGGCAACAATCCCCTTGGATGTGGAATGACCTAAGAGGAATGACTGAAGTCACTGTTAATCTATATTCTTTAGCTGCACAAAAACAATTATTCCCGAATCAACCAACGCGTTTAGAAAAAGAAGGGGACTACGATAGAGCCTTTACATACTTAAAGCAAACAGATAAAGAGTATAAAAATATTGATGACTTGTTTGTGAAACTTGTTATGTTTTGGCAACTTCATTTAGCATATGGTGAAGATTTTTATCCGAATCTTCACAAACTGTATCGAGAGTTACCAAAAGATAAACTTCCAGAAACGGATGAAGATAAAATACAAGCATTTATTTACAATACATCGAAAGTAGCGAAACAAAATGTACTTCCATTTTTTGATCAATGGGGACTGAAAGCATCACAAGAAACGAGAAAAAAAATAGAAGCTTTGAACTATCCAACATTAACTGCCCCTATATGGGAAGCGACGGATGCGAAACCTGTTAAACCAATTGCCGCGTATGGTCCAAGAAAATAATGAAAGCAAGTGTGTGATCTAGCTAGTAATGCGATCGATGACAATCCAAATCCAATTTGACATAGCTAATGGAGCACATCATATAATTCCTTATAAACAAGGGAGATTATGAAAGTACATAGAGAAATATGGTATAGATGGGAATTCATCCAGAATTTCCCTAAATTATTAACAATTATACATGCGTGTGTGCCGGTTGGCAGGATTGTGCAGATTAGAAAATCTCACTTATTTCTATAAAAGAACCACTTGTTTGAAGGAAAAGCATAAACACAACAAAACCCACAGAAAACAATCTGTGGGTTTTGTTGTGTAAAAAGAAGCTTTGGGGAAGCTTGGTTTGATCAATTTTATTTTTCTAACATAATTGAGCGACTTGTTCTTCACTTAATAAGATACTTGTACCAAATATACTTCGGAACGCATAAATCGCTTAAAATTCAAAAGATGATTCAATATCAAATTCTGCATTTTTATTGCATTAGAAAAATAAAATAAACACTTTATTGTATGTTTTGCAAATATATTAGGGATAAACTCATCTTATTATCAATATATTTCAAATTACTTTCACAAGCATTACAAAAGACTTTCATAATCGTTACAAAAGTCTTTCTTTGTTTTATAGGAGTTCAATCCATATGTCTGAAAGACAAGTGAATTTCTGTTTCTAATTCATGTTAACGATGTCTATTTCTTCAGTACTTAAACCGATGAATTCTAACAAGATTTCTATGGGTATGCTATAAAAATATTAATTTAATTTTGGTTAAATGTGAGTTTCGAAATTTCAATCCAGCCTTGGGTTCTTTAATGATACTCTTGAAAGAAATTTATTACAGTTTTGAAAGAGAATTGAAAGGTGTTTAAGATAAGATGGGTTTACTGATATTCGTTTTATGCTATAACAGGGGGGAACTACAATATGAAATTACGGAATCAATTGTTATTGATGAATATATTAAGCACCAGTATTATGCTAATTGCTATTTGGTATAGCGAAATGAAAATGTTACTTAGACCGGAACAAACGCAATTATTCATAGGAATTGTAGTCATAGCAATGGCGTTTTCAACGATTATTTACTGGTTAATGACACGTCCTATTATGAAATCGATCCAAAATTTAATTGCATTAACCAAACAATTTAGTGATAGACATTTTGAAACGATGTACATAATAGGGAAAGAACCGGATGAGTTTAAAGAATTAGCCACAGCTTTTCAAGAAATGGCAAAAAAATTAGAAGAAAGCTTTACTAAGTTAGAAAAAGGAGAAAAAGAACGTACGGAGCTGATTACGAATATTTCACATGACTTACGAACACCTCTTGCTAGCATACAATTGATGATAGAAGCGTTACAGGATGGTTTAATTGAAGATGCTGATATGAAAAAGCAGTATCTAACGACAATTCTAAACGAAATACAACGATTAAGTGGATTAATTAATGATTTATTTGTGCTTTCTAAGTTAGAACTTGGACAAGAAGCATTTCATCCAAGTTTAAAACATGTAGATAGTATTCTATTAGAAGTAATAGATTCACATGCTATCCTATTGAAAGATAAAGAGATTGATTTGCAATTACGTGTTTCAGATACATTACCAAAACTTTGGATTATGCCATGTAAAATAGCACGAGTTCTCAATAATTTGTTACATAATGCGATTCGACATTCTCCAGTATGTGGAACAATCGAGTTAATTGTAGAGGAAAATAAGCAGAAGCAGCATGTTCAATTCACTTTGCGTGATGAGGGGAATGGGATTTCCTACGATGAACAACTACGTATATTTGAACGCTTTTTCAGAACAGATCCATCAAGAAGTTCACAATCTGGAGGATCTGGACTTGGACTCGCCATTGCAAAATCACTAGTGGAAATGCATGAAGGAGAAATTGGTGTTCGGAACCGTCCAGATGGTAAACAGGGATGTGAATTTTGGTTTACTCTTCCTGTTACATCAGAAAAGAAATAAGGTTATGAAAGACTTTTGTAATATTTAAGAAAGGATATTGAAAGATTTAATAGATATGATGTAGTTAACTTATTAGTAGATGTTTTAACTCATCTAGAAACCAAGGAGGAAAATGACGATGAAGAAAAAGAAATTGAAGCCAGCATTTGCTGTATTAAGTAGTGTAGCAATGGCATTGACTTTGGCATCCCCTGCTTTAGCAGACGTACAAAATCCAAGTTCGGATAGTAAAGTTGAGAAATTTAAAGAGAATGCAAATGTAACAGAAGAAAAAGCTGTTCTTGGAACTGATGGAAAAAAAGGACAGATTTCTACTGAAAAAATTGAAGTACAAAATAATGATTGGGATAACGATGGCATTTCTAATGATTTAGAGATAAAAGGATATAAAATTGAGTTTAATTACCAAACTGGAAAAAATGAAGTGAGCGCATGGGATCCAGAGAAAGATAAAGGGAAATTAAAATTCATTACTAATCCTATGAGTGCAAATTCAGATGGAGATCCTTTTTCAGATGCGTATGAAGTTCAGTATTTTGGCAGTGATTCTGATACAGATTTCAATCCAATGGTTGCCAATATGCCGAATTTACAAATTGGAATTAAACGTATTGGAGTTACTCCCATTAAGGAAATTACAGATTCAAAAGGTGGATCTATTAATAAAGGCTGGGAGAAAAGCGTATCGACGCAGCATTCTTTTAATGTTGGTCTAACTGTCGGAGGCGGCGTTGAAGGTTCAGCAGCAGGCCCTGTACCAAAAGCAGATGCTTCATTAAATGTCGGCTATGGATATTCAAAAACTGACACTGAAACAGAGAGCTATTCTAATAATTTTGATTGGTCTACTGCAACGACAATTGATACAGCAAAGGCAGCAAAAGTAAGCTTACAGTTAGAATATAAAAATGTAGGTACAGCATCAGCTGAAAACGTTTCTCCTCACTTTAACATTCGCTTAGGAGACAAAATTATCAATACAGTAAAGGCGACGCAAGATCGTTATAAAGCACAGCACTTAAGCACAGAAAAAGGCGGAAGAAATAAAACAGAAGTATTAATTGACAGTTTAGAAGGTCAAGCAGATGTAAATATTTACTTAACGTTAGATGAATTAAAAGCTGTTGAGCAAGGTGCACTTCTGTCTGTTGAAGTATTACCTACGAGTACAATGGACGTGTCTATTGAGCAAGATGGAGATTTTAAAAACTTAGGAGATGCAGGGAAATATGAAGCTCGTGTCAATGCATCTACTGCATTACTAGAAACTGATATCGGGAATAAGCCGAAGTTTAGAGTGTATGCACCAGAAGGTTCGGGTAGTAATAATGTATCGTTTAATGAAGTATTCAAGCACATCAATGTAGATTCTAAAAAGACAAATGAATTTGTATACAGGTACGGCGAAGGCCAAGCTATCGTTGCGAAGGAAAATCTAAAAAATGCAAAAGAAACTGGTTTGACAAAAAGTTTTAGTGGCGGTGTTTTTGAAAAACTTCAATCACCAACATTATCATATAGTGCGTATGATTCAATTAAGAAAAAGTTGTATGCGGCAGTCGTACCGGGCTTATTTGGAGCAAGTAATGAAATCACTGCTACTTTTGAAAAGAAAAATTCTAAATCAACACAGCAAGTAACATTAGTGAAAAATGGAAATATATATGAGTCTAAAGAAACTGTAAGTTTGAATCAATTCGATCCATCAAAAGAAGTTACATTTGAAATCAATGACGCACAAAAGAAACTTCCGACACAAAAAACTTCTACAGTCGTTAAGTATAATAAAGCGTTTGATAATTTATTAGTAGATAATAAAGGTGAATTTATTGTAGAAGGAAAAGAATATTATTTAAAGACAACTGCTAACTTACCTAACGGTGTAAACGAAGAATGGAGAGCAGCGCAGATATTCCAAAATATAAGCGGGAAATATGTGCACTTTAGTTTAAAAGGGAACAATTGGGATGGATTAAGAATTGGGCCGAAAAAACAAGCAATACACGGGCCTGATATTGAAGCTACATCAGTCATCATTGAGAGAAAAGGTCAATCTAAACCAGGAGAGCCAATTCGAAAGGATGAAGAAGTATTCCTTAAGTTTACGAATAGTACTCATGGTGGCTATCAGTATCTTAACGTTGGAAATGGATATGATTATAGCTGGTTAGACCAAGAACGTAATAGATCGACAATTAAATTAGAGAAACTTCCAGATGAAAAGAGCTTCTATTTAAAATCTGATTCTACTTACATCACATATAGAAATAATGACTGGTTTAGTAGTGTTGCAGATAACGGGATTGCCCCAACTGTATTCGGTTATGAAAAGGTTTTAAAACCTGAACATACAACTTCACCAGGCGAGAACCATAAATGGGAATTAGAAAGCATTAAATAAAGCAAGAAATTTAAGACTGCAAAGCGTTTCTTTCAGAAAGCTTTGCAGTCTGTTTCTATTTTTTGTGAGTATCTGGCTATGTAGAGAAGATTTCTATGCTGAAAACTGCAACGAGAAAACTCATTCCATCTCTTTCTTTAAGTTTTTTAATCTATATAGTACTTATCGTTATTGGAGTGGCATTAATCTTATCGGGTGTTTATAAAATGAAGAAATATGATGCATTCGTAGGGGTAGCACCACACATCCATCAACTTAAGGTATATTTTTATACAAAATGGGGTCTTTTCACGTAATATTTTATTATCGTTTATAGATGTTATAAAAGTAGGCATATCAAATAAACCCTGACGGGTTTGAATTTTTTTACTATGCTACCTGATGAGTAGTACTATGCTACCTGATGAGTAG
>NZ_JBFTMC010000121.1:0-19258 GCF_056396765.1 Bacillus sp. 05T22 | reverse complement strand
CCTTGGAGCATCGCTTGCGAAAGGAAAACTGAGTAGAGGGCGGCGGTTTCATCTCCGGTAAAAGGATGAAAGTCTGATAGGACTTACAAAGCTTATATTTTGTGAGAAATATAAGGAAGCTGAGTGGTACCACGATTCCCTCGTCTCAGCAATGGATTGCTACACGTTTGTAGAAAATCGATTGTTGAGACGAGGATATTTTTATAGTTAATATACAGAAGATTCAGATAAAATATATTCTTCTCAGCAATCGATATAAAGATGGATTGCATGTAAATAGATAAAAAAAGAGGAGCGATGTAGGATGGGAAACCAGTATATCTATATGAATGGGGAATTAGTAGAAAAAGAAAAGGCGGTTGTATCTGTTTATGACCACGGTTTTTTATATGGAGACGGCGTATTTGAGGGGATTCGTAGCTACGGAGGAAATGTATTTTGTTTAAAAGAGCATTTAAAGCGTTTATATGAATCTGCGAAATCAATTTTACTAACGATCCCGATGACAGTAGAAGAGATGGAACAGGCGGTTTTACAAACACTGCAAAAAAATGAATATGCAGATGCATATATTAGATTGATTGTTTCAAGAGGAAAAGGAGATTTAGGACTTGACCCAAGAAGCTGTACGAAACCAAGCGTCATCATTATTGCGGAACAGTTAAAGTTGTTCCCACAAGAATTTTATGATAATGGTCTTAGCGTTGTATCTGTTGCGTCTCGTCGAAATATGCCAGATGCGCTTGATCCACGTATTAAATCGATGAACTATTTAAATAACGTACTCGTAAAGATTGAAGCAGCACAAGCGGGTGTGCTAGAAGCGCTTATGTTAAATCAGCAAGGGTATGTTTGTGAAGGATCGGGAGATAACGTGTTCGTTGTGAAAGATGGAAAAGTAGTAACACCACCTGCATATTTAGGAGCTCTTGAAGGGATTACAAGGAATAGTGTTATTGAACTTTGTGAAAGGTTAGGTATTCCATGTGAAGAAAGACCATTTACTCGCCACGATGTATACGTGGCAGATGAAGTTTTTTTAACTGGTACAGCAGCTGAGTTAATTCCAGTAGTCAAAGTAGATTCAAGAGAAATCGGAAATGGAAAGCCAGGGGAAGTAACGAAACAGTTAACAGAAGAATTTAAAAAGTTAACGAGAGAGCGAGGAGTGCGCGTTCCGGGACTAGCGGAAAGCTTAGCTTAACGAATAGGGGAAGGAGTTAGCGAAATGGTGGAACAACATGCAGTGTGTGATGAAGTGGATTACGGAAAAATAAAAAAAGTAACAGGTGCCGGACATGTCATCCAATGCTTGCAAAAATTAGGTGTAACAACAGTGTTTGGTTATCCAGGCGGAGCTATTTTACCAGTTTATGACGCCCTGTATGGCAGTGGATTAAAACATGTGTTAACGCGACATGAACAAGCAGCTATTCATGGAGCAGAAGGGTATGCGAGAGCTTCTGGAGAGGTCGGGGTAGTATTTGCTACCTCCGGCCCAGGAGCTACAAACTTAGTTACTGGTTTAGCAGATGCGTATATGGATTCGATTCCTTTAGTGGTAATTACAGGTCAAGTGGCGACACCTCTCATTGGAAAAGATGGATTTCAAGAAGCGGATGTTGTGGGAATTACAATGCCGGTTACAAAACATAATTATCAAGTACGAGATGTAAATCAGCTATCACGTATATTACAGGAGGCATATTATATTGCTAAAAGTGGACGGCCAGGCCCAGTATTAATTGATATTCCAAAGGATATTCAAAATGCTATTGTAACGAACTTTTTTGAAGGGGAAGTTCAAATTCCGGGTTATAAGCCACGAATCGTCCCAGACAAAATGCAGCTGGAGAGCGTAGCGGAGGCCATTTCAAAAGCAGAGCGCCCGCTACTATATATCGGCGGCGGTGTAATTCATGCAGATGCAACCGAAGAGCTTCTAACATTTGCAAGAGAGAACCGTATTCCAGTCGTTTCGACTTTAATGGGACTCGGCGCTTATCCACCGGGAGATCCACTGTTTTTAGGAATGCTAGGCATGCATGGTACGTATGCCGCAAATATGGCAGTAACGGAATGTGATTTACTTCTTGCCTTAGGTGTTCGTTTTGACGACCGAGTAACAGGAAAGTTAGAACTATTTTCACCTCATTCTAAAAAGGTACATATCGATATTGATCCAGCGGAACTTCATAAAAATGTGACTGTAGAATATCCAGTTGTTGGAGATGTGAAGCGAGCGTTGCACATATTAGGAGATATGCGAATAGAGTGTCAAACTGATACATGGGTAGAGAGAGTAAAAGAATGGAAAGAAGAGTACCCACTGTCATACGAACAACAGGGAGGGAAATTAAAACCACAACATGTAATTGCTTTACTAAGTGAACTAACAAATGGTGAAGCAATTGTGACCACAGAAGTTGGGCAGCATCAAATGTGGGCAGCGCATTTTTATAAGGCACAAAAACCGCGAACATTTCTTACATCTGGCGGACTAGGAACGATGGGGTTTGGATTCCCAGCAGCAATCGGTGCTCAGCTTGCCTTTGAGGATAAGTTAGTTGTTTGTATTGCGGGAGATGCTTCATTTCAAATGAACATTCAAGAATTGCAAACAATTGCTGAAAATAATATTCCAGTGAAAGTTTTTATTATTAATAACAAGTTTTTAGGTATGGTAAGACAATGGCAAGAGATGTTCTATGAAAATCGTTTATCAGAATCACAGATTGGATCACCTGATTTTGTGAAAGTAGCAGAAGCATATGTAGTAAAGGGTTTGCGTGCTACAAATCCGATTGAAGCGAAACAAGCCATGTTAGAAGCATTTTGTTATCAAGGGCCAGTTGTTGTTGATTTTTGTGTAGAAGAGGGCGAAAACGTATTTCCAATGGTTCCTCCTAATAAAGGGAATCATGAAATGATTATGAAGAGGTGGGAAGAATGAGTCATACTTTTTCACTCGTTGTCAATAACGACCCTGGAGTTTTACTAAGAGTAAGTGGGGTTTTTGCTCGGCGTGGTTATAATATTTCTTCTTTAGATTTAAATGAAGGAGAAACGAGAGAAATTTCGAAAATGAAACTTACAGCGGTTTGTACTGAAAATGAAGCGACACTGCTCGTAAATCAGTTGAAAAAGTTAATTGATGTATTGCAAGTAAATAAATTATAAGGAGTGTATGAAAAAATGAAAACATATTATGAACAAGATGCAAATTTAGAGGTATTAGCAGGGAAAACGGTGGCAGTAGTTGGTTATGGGTCACAAGGTCATGCGCAAGCGCAAAATTTACGTGATTCCGGTGTTCATGTTGTAGTGGGGGTTCGTCCAGGAAAATCTTTTAACGTAGCGAAAGCGGATGGTTTTGAAGTAATGTCAGTTTCAGAAGCGGTACGAACCGCAGACGTTGTACAAGTATTATTGCCAGATGAACAGCAGGCACATGTATATCGAAATGAAGTAGAAAAGAATCTTCGCGAAGGACAAATGTTACTTTTCTCGCATGGATTTAATATTCACTTTGGACAAATTCAGCCACCAAGTTACGTAGATGTAGCGATGGTTGCGCCAAAAAGTCCAGGACATCTTGTTCGCCGCGTATTTCAAGAAGGAAATGGTGTTCCAGCTTTAGTTGCCGTTTATCAAAATGCGACTGGAAACGCTTTTGATGTAGCTCTTGCATATGCCAAAGGAGTTGGTTGTACACGTGCTGGTGTAATTGAAACATCATTCCAAGAAGAAACAGAGACGGATTTATTTGGAGAACAAGCTGTATTATGCGGCGGGGTAACTGCACTTGTGAAAGCAGGCTTTGAAACGTTAACAGAAGGTGGATATCGTCCGGAGATTGCATATTTCGAATGCTTACATGAGCTAAAGTTAATTGTTGATTTAATGTACGAAGGTGGTCTAACAAATATGCGCCATTCTATTTCAGATACAGCAGAGTTTGGTGACTATGTAACAGGATCTAGAATTGTTACAGATGAAACGAAAAAAGAAATGAAACGAGTTCTTGCGGAGATTCAGCAAGGCGAATTTGCAAAGAAATGGATTTTAGAAAATCAAGCAGGACGTCCAACTTACAATGCGATGAAAAAGGCAGAGCAAAATCATCAACTTGAAAAAGTAGGAGCAGAATTACGAGAGATGATGACTTGGATCCAGCAACCAAAGGGGAAAGAGTTAGTGAAAAAGTAGTAGGAGATAGATAAGTGAAAATGAACAGAAGGGACTTGAAAAGATGAGAAGTGACATGATTAAAAAGGGATTTGACAAAGCACCACATCGTAGTTTATTAAAAGCAACTGGTTTAAAAGATGAAGACTTTGATAAGCCGTTTGTAGCAATTTGTAATTCTTTTATTGAAATTATTCCAGGTCATAAACATTTAAATGAATTTGGTCGTCTTGTAAAAGAAGCGGTACGTGCAGCTGGTATGGTTCCGTTTGAGTTTAATACAATTGGGGTAGATGATGGGATTGCGATGGGGCATATCGGTATGCGCTATTCGCTCCCAAGCCGTGAAATTATCGCCGATTCAGTGGAAACGGTAGTAAATGCACACTGGTTTGATGGGATGATTTGTATTCCGAACTGTGACAAAATCACACCAGGTATGATGATGGCCGCATTACGTGTTAACATTCCGACTGTATTTGTTTCTGGTGGTCCAATGGCTGCAGGGAAAACATCAAAAGGAGAAGTAGTCGACTTAAGTTCCGTTTTTGAAGGGGTAGGTGCCTATCAATCTGGGAGAATTTCAGAAGAAGAGTTAAAGGATATTGAAGATCACGGTTGTCCATCTTGTGGTTCTTGTTCAGGTATGTTCACTGCAAATTCAATGAACTGTTTATGTGAAGTATTAGGGCTTGCGCTTCCTGGGAATGGTAGCATTTTAGCAACAGACCCAAGGCGTGAAGAACTAATTCAACAAGCAGCTGAAAAATTAAAAGTATTAATTGAATGTGATATTAAACCACGAGATATCGTAACAGAAGAAGCGATTGACGATGCATT
Organism: Bacillus sp. 05T22; assembly: GCF_056396765.1. Lineage (NCBI taxonomy): Bacteria > Bacillati > Bacillota > Bacilli > Caryophanales > Bacillaceae > Bacillus > Bacillus sp. 05T22. Next base: position 14,230 of record NZ_JBFTMC010000121.1, on the reverse strand, counting down.
TGCATTAGATATGGCGATGGGAGGATCAACAAATACGGTATTACATACGTTAGCAATCGCACAGGAAGCGGGACTTGATTATGATATGAGCCGAATTGATGCAGTTTCAAGACGCGTTCCACATTTATGTAAAGTGAGCCCAGCTTCTAATTGGCATATGGAAGATATTGATCGTGCAGGTGGTATCAGCGCTATTTTAAAAGAATTAAGTAGAAAAGAAGGTGTACTCCATCTGGACCGTATTACAGCTACTGGCCAGACATTACGAGAAAACATCGCTCATGCAGAGATTCAAGATAAAGAAGTAATTCACTCTCTTGAAAATCCTCATAGTGAAGAAGGTGGTCTGCGTATATTAAAAGGAAACCTTGCAAAAGATGGTGCTGTTATTAAAAGTGGTGCAACAGAAGTGAAACGTTTTGAAGGACCATGTGTTATTTTTGGGTCTCAAGACGAGGCGCTTGCAGGGATTATGCTAGGTAAAGTGAAAAAAGGAGATGTTGTTGTTATTCGTTATGAAGGCCCAAGAGGTGGACCTGGTATGCCAGAAATGTTAGCTCCAACTTCAGCAATTGCTGGTATGGGATTAGGCGCAGATGTTGCACTATTAACAGATGGTCGGTTTTCAGGCGCATCACGCGGCATTTCAGTAGGACATATTTCACCAGAGGCTGCTGCTGGCGGAGAGATTGCACTTCTCGAACAAGGCGATATTGTATGTATTGATGTAGAGGAACGTTTACTTGAAGTGAGAGTAAGTGATGAAGAATTAGAAAAACGGAGGAAAGAATGGAAAAAACCAGAGTTAAAAGTGAAAACAGGATGGCTTGGGCGCTATGCACAAATGGTAACATCAGCGAATACAGGTGCAGTGCTAAAAATGCAAAATTTTGATTAAATCCATATAAAAGAGATAAGGAATGATACGAGATGGTGCAAAATGTAAGGGAGAGAGTGAAAATCGAAGATATCCTTGTGGCTCATAATCATATGAAGGATATCGTCAATAAAACACCGCTCCAGCGGGATTCAGTTTTATCTGAGAAATATGAATGTGATGTATATGTGAAACGAGAAGACTTACAAGTAATTCGTTCGTTTAAAATTCGAGGTGCTTACAATTTAATTCAAAGCTTATCGAAAGAACAATTACAAAATGGGGTTGTATGTGCTAGTGCTGGTAATCATGCGCAAGGGGTTGCTTATACGTGTAATTTATTGAAGATTCAGTCTAAAATTTTTATGCCAACAACAACACCTAAGCAAAAAGTATCTCAAGTACAATTTTTTGGTGGTACTTATGCGGAAATTGTGTTAGTTGGGGACACATTTGATAGCTCTTTCCAAGAAGCGCAGCACTATTGTGAGGAAAATAGCATGATGTTTGTTCATCCGTTTGATGATCCATATGTAATTGCGGGTCAAGGGACAGTCGCTGTTGAAATCTTACACGATATGGAGAAACATGTGGATTATGTCTTCACAGCAATTGGTGGCGGTGGTTTAGCATCAGGTATTGGTACATATGTAAAAGGTGTGAGTCCTACGACAAAAGTAATCGGTGTGGAACCAAAGGGAGCAGCATCGATGAAAGAAGCTTTTTTACAAAATGAAAACGTGGCCCTAGAAAAAATCGATAGTTTCGTTGATGGAGCAGCTGTCAAAAAGGTAGGGAAATTAACCTTTGAAACGTGTAAAGACGTATTGGATGATATTGTATTGATTCCTGAAGGGAAAATTTGCACAACGATTTTAGAATTGTACAAGAAAAATGCAATCGTTGCGGAGCCAGCTGGTGCTCTTTCAATTGCGGCACTCGATTTTTATAAGGACGAAATTAAAGGGAAAACCGTTGTTTGTACGTTAAGTGGTGGAAATAACGATATTGATAGAATGCAGGAAATGAAAGAACGCTCTCTCATTTACGAAGGGTTAAAACATTATTTTATAATTGAATTTCCGCAACGTTCAGGAGCATTGCGAGAATTTCTTGATAAAGGATTAGGACCAGAAGATGACATCACTCGTTTTGAGTATATTAAAAAACACAATAAAGAAAATGGGCCTGCACTTGTTGGGGTGGAGCTAAAACATAAGGAAGATTATGAGCCATTAATTAGCCGTTTTCAAAAAAATAATATTCAATTTATGGAGCTAAATAAAAATCCTGTTTTGTTTGATTGGTTAATTTAATATACAAAAAGAAAGGAAGCTTTTTAGTAAAAAGCTTCCTTTCTTTCTAACTACGTTTATTTTTAATTGTTCCAGTTTCATCAATTTCTACATCAGTTGAAACGGTTTGTAAATATTGTAATGTTTTTTTCTTTTCCTCAGGAGTGACTGGTGAAATTTGATCATTACGAATGATATAAGGATTAAATGACATTTGTACATCTTTTCCTTTAAATGTAAGAGTTAATACACCTGTTTCAGCACTTTTCCCTTTTACATAGTTAGGGAACAGGAAGTTTCCTAATGAATAAGCGACAGGGACTTTGTTGTAGTATTCAAATCCTTGTAACCAATGTGGGTGACTTCCAACAATCGCATCAGCACCAGCTTCGACTATTTTCGGTACATATTGTTTTTGGTAGTCTACAGGTCTATTAGATTTTTCAACACCCCAATGCATATACACAATCAGATAATCGGCGTCTTTCTTTTGTTCTTTAATCGTTTTTGTTACTAGATTGATATCATATCCATTTGCAACACCTGGCTTGTCTTTACCAGCTACCCAGGTAAAGTCAGGCATAAAACGAACAAAGGAAAGGAATTTAATTTTTTTCCCTTTTACTGTGATTTCTCTAGCGGTGTATGCATCATCTGCATTTTTTCCAGCTCCAATATAAGGGAGTTTTAGTTTTTCTACATGAGATATCGTATCCATTAAACCATCTTGTCCATAGTCGAGCGTATGGTTATTGCCAATATTCACAATGTCATAGCCTGTGTTTTTAATAGCTTGTAGTGTGGAAGGATCGCTTTTGATCCAGAATGACTGACCAGGGGCTTTTTTCTCCCGTGTTGTAAATGCAGATTCCAAGTTTATAAAGGAGATATCAGCTTTGGTTATTTCATCTTTCACATGCTGGAACGGATAATCAGCACCGTTTTTTTGAATAGCTGGTCGTAAATTCCAATCGAACATCGTATCACCAGAGAAAGTAATTGTAATTTCAGGATTCTCTTTCTTCTTTGTGTCCGTTGCTTTTTCCGTTTTATTTTCTACCCCAGCTATATCTTTTGCTTTTGATGTAAAGGAGTTATTTATCAATAAAACAATCGGTGTAATGAGAATTGCTATTAAAATAAATCGTTTAAATAAAGGTGTCATAGTTATCTTTCCTTTTTCTTTTTATATCATGACTTCCTTTTAGAAAGTTCAATGATGAGAGTTTCATATAATATGTACAAAAATGAGTAAGTGCTTAATAGTTTATCCCGCTATTTATGGACAGTAACACTCCCGTCTTAAAATTCAGCGGAAGCAAAGAGGTTCAGGTGGGAGATGAACTGCCCGTAAAAGTCTGATTGGTGAGAGCTGATTAAAGTTTCACTTTATGTATGTTAGACATGATATGTAGGATAAAAGATGCTTCTGTTAGATTATAGGCATGTATTGAGAGCTCATCTTATAGTGTATGCAATATTACGGTAACATGAAACGAGGAAAAAATACAATACATAAGTCGATTTTACTTGTGTGCTTTTGAAAATTCTGTTAAAATTCCGTGTATTTTGTTGTATGTTAGATATAAAAATTAAAAAATAATGGTTGAAGAGGATGGAGAAGGCATAATGGTTATATTAGGAGCAGTAGTGAACGGAATTTGTATACTAATTGGTACTATATTAGGTAAACTATTAAGCAATATTCCAGAAAGTATGAAAGGGACAGTTATGCATACAATTGGTTTAGCTGTTACTGTACTTGGTCTTCAAATGGGATTGAAAAGTGAAAACTTTCTCGTTGTAATTATAAGTCTTGTCATTGGTGCAGTGATTGGAGAATGGTTGGAGTTAGAAGAAAAGTTAAAGAGTTTAGGGGATTGGCTAGAAAAAAAGGTTGGCTCAAAAGGAGAAGGGAGTATATCTCTCGGATTTGTGACAGCTACATTAATCTTTGCCATCGGAGCAATGGGGATACTTGGAGCTTTAGATAGCGGTATCCGAGGCAATCATGATGTGCTATTTACAAAAGCAATTATTGATGGATTTATTTCTATTATTTTAACGACAACACTCGGAATAGGCGTACTATTTTCAGCAATACCAGTCATTTTATATGAGGGAGGTATTGCGATTTTCGCGACGCAAATTAATAGTGTTGTACCAGAGAAGCTAATGAATCAGTTTATCGTAGAAATGACTGCGACTGGTGGTATTATGATTTTTGCAATCGGACTCAATTTGCTTGGATTTATTAAGATAAAAGTGGCAAATTTATTACCTGGGATAGTGGTAGTTGGGATTATTGTTTCTATTATATATGGATATGATTTGTATGTTTAGTTAGGCTGAATAGCCCAATCCTGCTTTGAAACAGTTTTGGGCTATTTGTATGTAAAAAATTAATATGCTTTTTTCATAAAATGAACAAAGCCACCTATAAATAAAATCACAAAGCTCCCGATTACGACAAATACTAGTGTTTGAACAGAGATATAAAACAGCCCAGAGCCTTCTTTAGGAAGCATAGCGAGAAAAGGTTGGGACCATGGATAGATGGGACCGAACCTTGCAGAATTCGCAATTATCATAGCGAGTATGGAAGCTATAACATTTAAAGCAATCGGTGCTGCAAAGCTGGACCAAATACTTGAAACCCATAATTGTAAGGCGATTAAAGGGAGGGTAGCAATCCAGCCGCCTACTACACTTTTTACTATAGTAGCTAGAGGGAATGGCCCAGGGACATGCAAAAGTTGTCCAACGTTAATATAACTTATAATGAAGAAGACTTGCATCGCACCTATAAATAAGAGAATAAAGAGAAATTTTATAATATAGACGTGATATCGTGATATAGGTTGTACTAAAAGTTGTTTCCAACCACCATTTGAATGTTCATATCGGCAAATAAATGCAGTGAAAATGCCTGTTAATAATGGAAGAAGCAACATACCATGTACCATTATCATGATATTATAAATTAACTCCCAATGTTTATAATCGGGATAGTTTGAGGCATTTGCATAAGCTGTTACTCCTGCTAAAATCGGGCTTAAAAATAGTAATGTCCATATTTTGGTTTTTTTCATTTTATAAAATTCAGCTTGTATGGTTTTAAGCCAAAGCATTATTTATGCACATTCCTTCTAGTAAAATCTGCTGTTTCAATACATAACATACATATACCAACGATTAGGCCTATTGCTACACATAGAAGTGGAGACCCCCAGTCAATACGTAGGCTTGGCCATCTTCATATGAACCAATTGGGAAGAGCTACTGAAAATATTGTGAAAATAGTTCCTAAAAGTCCGATTGTAAATGCGATACTTTGGTTTTGAAATATGATAGCAATCCATAGTTGTAGCGCTACAATCGGCAGTGCCGACCAATAAGGATAGAAGCTCATTTTAAATATAGAAATCCATGGAATTGAAGCATCGAATTGTAATGCTAAATCCAATCCAACTATGCCAAGCAATAATAAGGAACAAGATACAGCGAGCAGGAAAACTACCAGTATGAATTTTACTAGAAAAATATGTCGCTTATTAATAGGTAAGGATAAGAGATGCTCCCATGAACTAGAATGATGCTCTATGTGTGCAATTAAAGAAGTAACAATCGTAATTCCTAATATAAGAGTTGTGAGAGCAAGCGGTTGAGCTTCAGAAATGAGGCCGCTCCATAAGTCTTTCGCATATTTCTTTGTCAACCAATCATATCGAAGAAAAAAGTTACATGCTTGAAGAGAAATAACACCTATTGGTCCTAAAAAGATTAAAAACCAAATCCACTTTCTTTTTATTTTTAAAAGTTCAGATTGAAAGAGGCGTTTGTACATGTGTCTCTTCCTCCTTTATAAGCTGTAAGAATATTTCTTCGAGTGACTTTTTATTTTCTTCAATTCGGAATACAGAAATGTTATGTGTTACAAGTGTTTTTACAATTTCGCCAACAGTTTCATTTGATACATTTGATAGAATAATTTGATTCTCCTCTTGCATAGAAGGAATCCCTTTAGCGAGAATGAGCTTCCAAGCTGCATCTGGTTTGTCTGTCCTAAGTGTAATAGAATGCTGAGCATGGCGGCGCAATGTTTCTATTTTGTCTTGAAAAATAAGCTTTCCTTTTGCAATGATACCAACATAAGTTGCCATTTGATCAATTTCACTTAATAAGTGACTAGATATAAGGATGGTAATTCCTCTTTCTTTTGCTAATTGCTTAATTAACGTACGAATCTCATGAATCCCCTCTGGATCAAGTCCGTTTGTCGGTTCATCTAAAATTAATAGCTGTGGATCACCAAGTAAGGCAATTGCACTTCCCTGTACAGTTGCTCCTTCTAGCCCTCATTAAACAAAGTAAAACCCACTGCACACAAGGGTCCTTTAGTCATAAGCTTCACTAATTGTTTTGCAGTATATTTCGGTGAATATTTCATGTCATTTTGAAGCCACCAAATTGCCATCCCAACAACACAGGAAGTGATGAAATGGAATACCATATCCTTTGGAATATCTAAGTCATGGTCTTCAATTTTAAGCTCAATGAAATTTTGTTCAAGATTATCCATAATAGTCTGCTGCATTTTTAGGTTAAAATCATGAATGCCATGAGGTCCAAGCATGCTTTTATAAAAGTCTGCATGTTTTAATATACACTCAAATATGGATTGTAAAATCCCCTCGAATTCCCCCTAAATGTAAATTGCAATGTGTAGTAAAAACGATATAATTTCATTATAAACAACATGTTTTTATTATAAGCTACATGTTGTTCGTTATCTATCTTTTTGTTGGATGAATGCTAGGAGGAATAATTTAAAATGCTTACAGTAAAGCAATTTTTCAAACAAAAGATGATTCTAGGTGGCGTTTTAGGTATTATGGCTGCTGTTATCATCGCTAGTTTTGCTTTTATGGGTTCAACTGTTAATCCTATACCCAAAGACTTGCCGATCGCTATGGTAATACAGGATACAGGTGTGAACTTACCAGGACAAGGAAGTGTAAATTTAGGAGATAAAATAAAAGAGCAAATTCTGCAAAATAAGCAAAGCCCAGTTAAATGGACGTTCTTACAAACGCAAGAAGATGTATTGCAAGGGATGAAGGATAAGAAGTACTACGCTGCCATCGTGTTTCCACCAGAAATATCCCAGCAACTTGTATCGCTGACCACACCTAAGGGACAACAAGCCGAGGTACAAGTCTTGGTGAATCAAGGAATGAACTATAATGCCGCAATGGTTTCGAGCCAAATGATTGATAGGTTCATTGGAGGGATAAACGAAAATATCCGTAATACCTTGCTTGATCAGCTTTCACAAAGAAATATGACACTAACAACTGAACAGGCAAAGTTATTGGCAAACCCATTTATTGCTAAAACGGAGTTGATTCATCCAGTTCAAGCACGTACAGGTAATGGAAATATTCCTATAATGCTGACACAAATCTTATGGATTACTACTCTTATCAGCTCCTTAGTCTTATTTATAGCTGTCCAAAAGTTTACAAACGGACGCGTTACAGGAAAATCAGTCCTATCACAGATTCTTGCAGGTTCTGTTTTCGTGACGGTAATTGCAAGTTTAACCCTTTTCATTGCTCATACCATACTCGATGTAAACATACCGAACCAAGGAGAAATTTTCTTATTATTACTTTTCTTTGGTTTCATGTTCTTCCTTTTGCAAAGTGCAGTACTCAACTGGATTGGCCGTGTCGGGGTACCAATATTAATGGTAGTCTTCTTCTTTTCTATGCCAACCTTATCACTGGCACACGAATTTCTTCCGGATGTGACAAAACACTGGTTGTATTCTTGGACTCCTTTTAAGTACAGTGTAGAAGCATTTCGTAACAGCTTCTTCTTTGGAGGATACGGGATAGGCTCATATGTTCAGACGATGGGGTTTCTTGGACTTGTATCTCTTATAATTATGGTACTGGCTGTATTCAAAGGGAAAGATAAACAAAAAGGTTCTTTATCTACTGAGTCAGTGTAGAGAGAGTAGATCTAAAGCCAAAGAGATACAAGGGATTTCCCTTGTATCTCTTTGGCTTTCATGAGCTCGACTTTATTCAGCATCATTTACATAAATGGAATATCACAAAATTCCATTTATGTAAATGATATGACGGACTAGAGCAGCAACCCTGTGATTCTCCCTTATAGAAATGTTAGGTTACAGCTTCCATATATGAATCCTATATTTAAGAAAGAATAGGTGAATTTTATAAAGATGAAAAACCCTAAAGTTCAATTATTATTTGTATTTACACTTGTCTCTATCGTTCTCTTTCTGTTGAATATATCCATTATCTCACTATACAACTTTGTCGACGTACTATGGTCTATCACAATAGTAGGAATTGCCTTCATTATTTTTATCGAAAACCGTTCCCCACAAAGTACTTTAGCATGGTTTTTAGTATTAGCACTTCTTCCCGGTGTTGGTGTAATTTTGTACTCTCTTTTTGGCCGAAGTCGTTGGAGAAGAAAGAAGCATCTACATCGTTCAGAAGAGCAAAGAAAATTATTCCGTGAGATTTTAGAAGGAAAACGCCTAGATTTATCATTCACTTCCTCATTAAGTGAGCGTTCTACTTATTTAACACAGGTTGTACAAAAATTCGGTGGCGGTCCTGTTGCCAATAATACCACAACAAAACTCTTAACAAATGGGGATCAAACATTTACAAACATTATACAAGCTATTGAAAATGCTACACATCATATACATATTCAATACTTTATTTATCGAGCAGATGAAATTGGTACAAAAATTCGCGATGCATTAATTAAGAAAGCAAAATCTGGTGTAATTGTACGCTTTCTTTATGATGGGATCGGAAGCAATTCATTACGAAATCGTTTCTTACAACCCATGAAAGATGTAGGAATTGAGGTTGTGGCATTTGATCCTATTCTTTCATCATGGCCACTTGAAACAATAAATTATCGTAACCATCGTAAAATTGTCATTGTAGATGGAGAGATTGGTTTTACAGGTGGGCTCAACGTTGGCGATGAGTATCTTAGTCGTTCTAAAAAATTCCCAATTTGGCGTGACAGCCACTTAAGAATAGAAGGAAAAGCATTGTACAAATTACAAGCAATATTCCTTGAAGATTGGCTTTATGCCACTAATGGTTTAAATACTTATTCTTGGAATCAATTTATGAATAAAAAATACTTTCCAGGTAAACAAAATTCTCATGCAGAAGGTGCTATTCAAATTGTAGCAAGTGGACCAAGTTCAGATGATACAAACATTCGTAATACTTTACTTGCTGTTATAGGTTCTGCTAAGAAAGCAATTTGGATCGCAACACCTTATTTCATTCCGGACCAAGAAACATTAACATTACTACGTTTAAGTGCAATAGCTGGAATAGATGTCCGTATTCTATATCCAGGTAAGAGAGATAGAATTATTAGTGATCTAGCATCTCAATCATACTTCACACCACTTCTAAAAGCCGGTGCTTCAATTTACAGCTATAAAGATGGTTTTGTGCACGCTAAAATTGTACTTGTAGATGATGAAATTGCAACAATTGGCACAGCAAATATGGATGTCCGTAGCTTTGAACTAAATTATGAAATCATTAGCGTACTTTATGAATCTAAGACAGTTCTTGATATTAAACGTGATTTTGAAGAGGACTTTAACCATTCGTCTGAAATTCGATGGAAATCATTTCAAAAACGTAGTATTCGAAAACGAATACTGGAATCCCTAATGCGTCTAATTTCCCCTTTATTATAATTCCGAAAAAAGTAATCAAAACAAATTTGCTTACTTTTTCCTTTACACTAACATAAAGATATCATATAGTTAAGTTAATTAAACTTAACTATATGTCGAAACGAAAAAACGGCGTACAATGAAATAACAGAATGATTGGAGGAAGAATAATATGACCAGTTCTTATAAAGAAGTAATTACCGACATGAACCGAGCCTACAATGAATTAAACATTTTACTATCTCAGGAGTTAAAGAATGAGTTTGGTCTTACAGCGCAGCAAGAGAACATGATAATCTATATTAATTTAAATAAAAATACTACAGCTAACAGTATTGCGACCACTTTTAATATATCCAAAAGTGCTGTCAGCCAAGTTTTATCTAAATTGGAGAAACATAATATGATTTCGAAACACGTAAATCCTAACAATAAACGTGAGTATTTCCTTACACTTGGTCCTAACGGTAGCAAGTATATAGAACGATTGTCTCAGCTAGATGATTTACTTATTGAGAAATACTTCTCTAAAATTGATATCGAAGCCTTGCAGCAAATGACCGATACCTTAATTAAAATAAATCAAATTATACTGGAAGAAAAGAAGAAGACCCTTGAGCCTAAGTAATAAAGTCTCAATGAGAAAGGTAAAGGAGTACAGCATGATTCGTATGGCACTAAGGGCATTTAAAATACAAATGTATTATTTGCTAGGCACGATGTTATTAGGATGGATTATGACGCCTTTTTCGCCCCATTTTTTAGGTGCAAGCATTGGCTTGCTTGTTAGTATGTATTGTGTTTGGATTTTAGGAAGGCGTATTGAAAAGTTTGGAGATAGCATTGTAAAAAAAACAAAAACACCGACGCTTGGTATGATTAATCGGTTTGCAGCAGCGATACTCGGTGCGATTATTATGTATGAGATTGAACACCATAGTGTCATATGGACATTTGCTGCCGGAATTATGGGTGGTTATTTCTTAATTGTGATTAATTTAGGGTATTATAGCATGAAAGATGGGAAGAAATAGATTAGCATAAAACTTTTTTTGGGACACAGCACATCGCTATCAAGCTCAGGTTAATAAAAGTCATTTTCAAAAATGGCTTTTTTCTTTTTCTAAAAAACCAGTGTAGATTATTGGAAATTCTGCATATCAAATAAACCCTAACGGGTTTCATTTTTTTATTGGGGTCCCGTCAGCCAAATGACATAAAAACCACGTTAAGACATTTTTCGGAAGTGAAAACCTTGATTTTTGTAAGCTAAGGATTGTAACTAAAACGACCATTTTTGTTACAGCAGTTTGTATCAAAATATGAAGTCAAGTAAACCAGCAATCCCGGCGTAACAAAAATGTGTAACAAAATTATTTGTAACAATATATATTAAAAGACATTTTTGATACAATAAAAATAAAAAAAGGAAGAATTACATGAAATTTGGATATATGCGAGTGTCTACGATTGATCAAAATTTAGATCGCCAAGAACAACAATTAAAAGAAGCCGGTTGTGAACGTATTTTCTTTGAAAAAATAACAGGAGTTAAACGAGATCGTCCTGAGTTGAATCGTATGTTAGAATTTCTACGCCAAGGAGATACAGTAGTAGTAACAGATTTGACTCGTCTTTCTCGTTCTACAAAAGATTTAATTGAAATTGCCGAACTCATTTCTCAAAAAGGAGTAAACTTGAAAAGTCTAAAAGAAGCTTGGCTTGATACAACAACAGCACACGGAAAAATGCTCTTTACTGTTTTTGCAGGGATTGCTCAATTTGAAAGAGATTTGACCTCTGAACGAACAAAAGAGGGAATCATAGCAGCCAAGAAACGTGGGAAGCATCCCGGAAGACCCAAAACTGATGAAGAAAAGGTAAATTATGCTTTATATCTTATAGATCAAGGAATGAATCGTACTGATGCTGCAGAAAAAGCTGGTATCTCTCGCATGACGCTGTATCGTAAAATACAACAAAAAGATAATTAGCAATACAAATGAATGGCACAGAGTAGAAATAATATATCATTATTTGCTACTTTGCCCCTGGTTACAGCAACGCTGGTACTGGGCCAAGGTATATGTGATGCACTTATTAAAGCAAAAGAAGAAGGAATAGATGCTTTTACAGCATTAGATGGTGTAATGCCCTGGAATAAAATTGTAGAATCAGTTGAAGAAGCTAAACAGCTATCTAGGCCTGTTAACTATGATTATTTGGATTTATTGGAAACTCGATACTCTTACTTAAGAAAATACACACCTACACTATTACAAACATTTAAGTTTGGAGCAACGAAGTCTGCTGAACCTGTTTTGCAAGCATTGGAAACCATCCATGAGTTAAATGAAACTGGTAAGAGAAAAGTACCAATAGACGCGAATCTTAGTTTTGTTTCAAATCGTTGGCAAAATCATGTGTATGATGAGGAGGGGAATATTAATCGTCATTACTATGAACTTGCAGCACTGACAGAATTAAGAAACTATATTCGATCAGGAGACATATTTGTTCCTGGAAGTAGGCAACATAAAGCATTTGATGATTATCTTGTATCTCAAGAGAATTGGAAAAGTGTAACTAGTGTGCAAGATTTTCTTGCGGTCCCGATCAGAGTTGAAGAATATTTAATGGAACGTATAGACTCGCTAAACCAACGTTTAGATTGGTTATCTCGAAATAGTAACGACCTAGAGGGAGTTGATATAGCAAAAGGTAAATTCTATGTTCACCGACTCGATAAAGATACACCTGAAGAAGCAAAAGTCTATAGTTCCCGTCTATACAGTATGTTACCTAGGATAAAACTAACAGATTTATTACTAGAGGTGGCGAGTTGGACTGGGTTTCATGAACAATTTATTCATGCCTCAAGCAATAAAGCTCCTAATGAGGAAGAAAAGAATATTCTGTTGGCAACCATTATGGCTATGGGAACAAACATAGGTCTAACTAAGATGGCGGAAGCTACTCCAGGTATTTCTTATAGACAAATGGCCAATGTTGCTCAATGGAGAATGTATGAAGATGCTATGAATCGTGCTCAAGCGGTTTTAGTCAACTTTCATCACCAACGAAAGTTAGTAACATACTGGGGAGATGGAACTACATCATCTTCTGATGGTATGCGCATGCAAGTAGGCGTATCTTCTTTGCATGCTGATTCAAACCCTCATTATGGTACAGGAAAAGGCGCTACAATTTATCGCTTTGTTAGTGATCAGTTCTCTTCTTTTTATACAAAAGTAATTAATACAAATGTTCGTGATGCTGTTCATGTTATTGATGGTTTACTACATCATGAGACAGATCTTAACATTGAAGAACACTATACAGATACAGCTGGGTATACTGATCAAGTATTTGGTTTAACTCATATACTTGGGTTTCGTTTTGCCCCTCGTCTTCGTGATTTAGCTGATACTAAATTGTTTACTATAAATGGCATTCAAGAATATCCTGATGTACAAGCACTTCTTAGAGGCAAGATAGATATAAAGGTAATTCAAGAAAACTACGACTATGTATTACGTTTAGCGTACTCTGTAAGGACAGGTAAAGTTTCTGGAGCTTTAATCATGGGAAAATTAGGTTCTTACGCAAGACAGAATAAGCTTGCTAAAGCACTTCGGGAAATGGGGAGAATAGAAAAAACGATATTTACCCTGGATTATATTTCAAGTAAAACTTTGAGAAGACGTATACAAAGGGGATTAAATAAAGGTGAAGCTGTGAATGCACTTGCCAGAGCTATCTTCTTTGGAAAACTTGGTGAATTTAGAGAACGCGCTCTCCAAGATCAATTACAACGAGCAAGTGCACTCAATATCATAATCAATGCTATTAGTGTTTGGAACACGGCTTATTTAGAGGAAGCTACAGAAGAGCTCAAAAAAAAGGGAGAATTCAGGGAAGAGTTAATGCCCCACGTGTCCCCATTAGGTTGGGAGCACATAAACTTTCTAGGTGAATATAACTTTGATGTAGCATATGATTCAAGTTTACGTAATTTACGCCCATTAAATAAAAAAGAGCCGGTTTACTCTTAGCGGAGTAAAATCCGGCTCTTTTTTTGTCGGAATTTGCTTAGCGTGGTTTTTTTCCGAAATGCTGGCGGTACCCCATGCCCATCAACTTAAGAGTGGAAACAAGATGAACTCTCGTTTATATAACCAAAAAAACTCTTGAAATATTTGGCATCTTTAAAAATGAGCATACCTCTTTAAAAATGAGCATACCAAATAAACCTAGATAGGTATCGTTTTTTAAAATTATGCAGCTTTCTTT
>NZ_JBFTMC010000120.1:0-13431 GCF_056396765.1 Bacillus sp. 05T22 | reverse complement strand
GAATAACATCATTTGTACTTTCTCCAGTGTAATTGACGTTAATGTATGGTTCCTTTATAAATTGTAAATTTACTTTATGTTTTTCGTAATATCTAAATTCTTCTAATGTATCATTCATATTTCTTCCAAGTCTTGTCAAGGAATCAAACACAATGGTATCTCCTGTACGAACAAGACGTTTTAGCATTTTATAATTCTCTCGCTCCATATTTTTTCCAGATTCTTTATCTATGAAAATATCCCGTTCTTCTATCCCTAAATTCTTCACATTCTGAATTTGCCGTTCTTCGTTTTGATCTTTACTCGAAACTCGCACATATCCAAATTTTTTATGTTTCATATGCTACACCTCATTGATAATTATAGCAATTATGTCTGTAAAGGTATATAAAATAAACGGATGTCTGTAAAATAAGAAACGGATATTTATAGACGTGGTTTTTTATAGTTTCCTATATATCTGTAAAGGTATACTTTTATAGACGCACCAAGGGTTCTCCACATCTTTGAATACGTGGTAATAAAAAGTGGCTCAAAAGGTGTACCTTTCGGAACAAAAAAAGAACCCTAATCATTAGGATTCTGTACAGGAAACAACAAATATATAGAAGTAAGATAAAGAGAATTACTTATTATTATATCGCATATATGTATAATGTAATATYGAGAAGATGTTAAGAAATGGTCAAATCATTCTCATATGTATTATGTAGTAATAGTTGAAACGGCTTGTTTGTAAACAAGTTGCTGTTTACCATGAACCATCATAAGAATCGTAAATTTGTCCATTGCAAGAATCTGCCCAGTTATCCGAACCCCACTCTTTAAAAATACAGTGACTGGCTTTTTTTTTCTTTAAATAATTCATACGTTTTTTCTTGTAGACCATTCAAATGAATCCCTCCTTTTTATAATCGTATCATACTGAAATTTAAATACTGGTTTATACACGTATTTCTCAATATAGCCATTCAAAAGGAATCTCCTAGTATTATGGATTTGTTTTTTATTACAAGAAAGCTCATTTTTTCGTTTTAGGGTAATTCTGAATTCTTAAGTTGATGGGCATGGGTCACCATATCAAAAAAAGAAAATTGTACGTTTAGACACATTTTAGACGCAAAACAACCGATTCCTTGTACGTTAAGGATTCGGTTGTTTTTATTTTTATATTTATTGGACAGATGATTACTCCAAAATTGACGGATGCCCCTTCTACCCCATGGAGATGTGGCGTTCGCCCTTATAGAGCCTGCATCTAATCTCGTTTACTGATGAAATCTTTGTAAGCCGCAATTTTATATTCAAGCATCTCATCCGCAGCTTTTAACGTTCTGATTTGTTTCTTAATAGAGTGTTTATGTTCATCTAAAAGGCTTAACCGCTCTAGTGCGGTATGTTCTCCTTCTAAAACTAATGAAGCATACTTCTTTATTTTCGCAATAGGCATTTGTGTTTCTTTTAACTTGATAACAAATTGCAGCCATTTAATATGAGAATCGTTATATCGTCTGTCTCCGCTGGCATCACGACCAGGAATTATAATTTTTTCCTTTTCGTAATACCGCAAAGTATGTGTACTTATCTCTAAAATTTTAGCCACTTCACCAATGGTGTGCATAAGAAACCTCCACATTAATTTTTCTTGACTTAGAGCTTACTCTAATCATTATAATCAACTCATAGTTCATTCACAATAAAATCAATTGGATAAAATTCAGGAGGAATTTATATGAAATATACAGTTATTACAGGTGCCAGTTCAGGAATTGGGTATGAAACGGCTCTTGCTTTTGCGGCTCGCGGAAAAAACTTAATCGTAGCAGCTCGCAGAACGGAGGAATTGGAAAAGCTAAAATCAAAAGTGGCTGACATTAACGCAGACCTTGATGTTGTCATTCGAAACGTAGACTTATCTGTTACTACAAATGTTTATGAATTCTACGAAAGTCTTCAGGATTATCAAATTGAGACCTGGATTAACAATGCTGGGTTTGGAAACTTTGCTTCCGTTGGGGAACAAAATTTAAATAAAATTGAGACGATGCTTCACTTGAATATTGAATCATTGACCGTTCTGTCCTCTCTTTATGTACGTGACTATGCAAATGTTGAAGGAACGCAAATTATCAATATTTCTTCAGGAGGAGGATACCTGATTGTTGCCGATGCTGTGACCTACTGCGCGACAAAGTTCTATGTAAGTGCCTTTACAGAAGGTCTAGCACAAGAATTGAAAGAAAAAGGGGCAGTCATGCAAGCAAAGGTTTTGGCTCCTGCTGCAACTGAAACGGAATTTGCTAAACGTTCTTTGGATGCAGATGAATTCCAATATGAAGATGTAATTCCTAAATTTCATACTGCAAAAGAAATGGCTGGATTTATGTTAGATCTGTATGATAGCGAGAATGTTGTTGGAATTGTGAATGGAGAAACGTATGAGTTCCAATTAAGAGAACCAATTTTTCCGTATGTGACGAGAACAAGAAAATAATCTGGTGTACCCAATTTGAAGTTTTAGATCCTAAAGGAGCGTAAAAAACATGAAAAAGTTTAAAGACATTCAAAATAATCATTTAGCATTAACACAATACTATCGTTGGTATCAAGTATATGAAGTCCCATTTAACAAATATCGTCTAGAAAACCAGTTAGACATTTTAGGGGATGAAATTGAAATTTCATCTCAAGCTGGAACTTCTAAAGGTAAAAGTGGTTTAGAAGATAGATTAAAAATGTTTGAAGGATGGCAAAATGCGCATCATGTTGAAAACACATCAATCAAACAGTTGAACGATGAAGAACTTTCATTAGAAGCAGATATTCTTTATCAAAATATACGCCCAGATGATAGTAGATACAGCTACAGAATTCATTATTCAACAATCCTGAAACTTAGAGAGAATGACTTGCCTCCTTTTACAAAGGTCCATATAGAGCCAATCGGTAATGTGGAAAATCCACAATTTACATCTGCCTATGCAGACAATAGAGCAAAATCATTTATGCATTATTGGTTATATTTAATGGAAACAGCATCTGTGAACGGTGACAAATTCAAAGAATTACTAGCAGAACAATTTGAATTGAATTTAAGTACAGGTTCTGAAATCGATACATTAAAAGGATTTAACGAATGGTTGGCAACCGCTTCGAGTCAAGTGAAACAAAGCGGACATTATCCAAAAAACCTCTCAGTTACAGAAAATGTGGATAACACGATAAATGTTTCCGTAGATTTTGAATGGGAAGGTATTTCTGTGGATAATAAGCCAATGGTTGCAGAAACACATCATGAATGGGTGCTTGAAAATAATTTAGATGAGCGATTTGCTCGTATGAGAATGATGAAAGTAACTCAAACAAAGCCATTTCAAATAGTAGAATAATTTAGAACATAGCCTTTTTCTTTTATGATAGATAAAAGAAAAAGGCTATAGGCTTGATACGAACAAAAAAGAAAATCGTACGTTAATAAGTCGGCAATTCTTATTAGAGGTAGAAGGAGCAACCGTGCCGGGAAGTGCAAAGTAACTCCTAATAAATTGGGAGGGTTTCAACGTCGCTCTTTATGATATACCAAAATATGTTGACCAAGCGGTGGAAAGGTTAACATATTTTTTCGTTAAAAATTTGTAATCGGTCGAATCCAATAGTTTTTTATATTAAGAGTGGGAACGTGAGGGTCAGTTCCCGCTCAACATTACCTCCATAGGAAAGGAATTCATGAAGAAAAAAATGATTTATTTATTCATATTTTTAGGTGTGGTATGTATTACAGTTTCATTGTTTTTAAGGTTCTGTTGCAAAGTTTTCTAAACTAAGCTACACTTTCGAAAAAGAAAACGAGGAGAATCACAGATGGGATATTTTAAAGGGAAACAGTTCAAGAAGGATATTATTTTAATAGCCGTTGGCTACTATTGTCGTTTTTCTTTAAGTTATCGCGATGTGTCTGAAATTCTCAAAGAACGTGGTATTTCTATTCATCCAACAACTATCATGCGCTGGGTTCATGAATATGGAAATCTTATCTATCACATTTGGAAAAAGAAAAACAAAAACATATTGTTATCTTGGCGTTTGGATGAAACCTATATCAAGGTGAAAGGGAAATGGTGTTATTTATATCGAGCAATTGATAAAGAGGGACAAACCCTTGATATTCAACTTCGTCAAAAACGGGACACACAAGCAGCATATGCTTTTATGAAAAGACTTGTTCGATCTTTTGGAGAACCAACGGTTCTGACGACAGATAAGGCCCCTTCTTTAGCTTCCGCATTCAAAAAATTAAAGGAGATAGGTCTTTACAAAAATACCTTTCATCGTACAAGCAAGTACCTCAATAATATCATTGAGCAAGATCACCGACATGTGAAACGTCGATTCTCCTGTTCTTTAGGATTTCAAAGTCTTCGCCATGCCTCACGTACTATTAAAGGTATAGAAACTGTTCATGCCATATACAAACAAAAACGAAGTCTTCAACCAAACTTCGTTTTTTCGACGTATAACGCATTACATGAATTATTAATAGTTTCATAAAACTGGTTCACAATATTCCCCATCTCTTTATATCTTCGGAAACTTTGCAACAGAACCCATTCTACAATCAAACATTTCAATAATTACATAGAACAAGATCATCGCCATGTGAAGCGCCGGTTTGCTAAATCCTCAGGATTTCAAACACTTCGCCATGCTTCACGTACAATAAAAGGAATTGAAACGGTTCATGCCCTATATAAACAAAGAAGAAGTCTTCAATCAGACTTCTTCTTTTCGACTTATAACGAATTACAAAAATTATTAACGGCTTCATAAAATTCAATTGCAATTCCTTCAACTTTTTATGTGTTAAAAAACTTTGCAACGGAACCTAGTAGATAATGCTCTACAGTGAGCTTTTGCAATTCCACCTGTACCTACAATTCCAATATTCATTACAAGAACATCTCCTTTAATTAATAATGTGCTTTAGAGTATTTAAAATTCCAATGGAATATTCACCTTGAACTAACATAGAATGCGCTTTTTTAGCTTCTTCTGTCGCGTTTTGTATTAAGTAACCATGTTGAACCGCTTTAAGCATTTTTAAATCATTCCCACTATCTCCAAACGCAATTGCATTTTCTCTTCTTAAATCGTATTTACCTAAAATAAACTTAACAATTTCATCTTTCCCAGTTCCAATCGGAATAAAATCTACATCATAGCAATCCTCTGGATCACCTGCTAATGGATTACACCGGTTAATATTAACCCCTACTTGATATTGCTCTGCAATTTCTTTTATATTTTTCAAACTTTTAGTATCTACAACTTCATTTTGTTTTTCATAATAAAAATTAAATTTGTATTTAGAGGTTCCTAATTGTGTCTGTGGTTGTAAAAAAACACCATAATCGCTTTCTAATAAATCAATGATTTCATCAATTTTTCCAGGTGCAAATCCACTATTATCAAGCTTTTCTTCCCATCTTTGATCAGTTAATGTAATACCATTACTATTAAAGTATGCTATTTCTGTCCCAAATCCACTTGCTATAAAATGAGGGAAATACTGGATGGATCCTTTTTTCATTTTTTCAATGATAGATTCTAAACTACTCCCAGTTACCCAACCAATTACTAGATGACCATTACTTCCTTGTTCATATAAGTACTCTTCTAACAATTTCATGTTATTTCTTTTGGATTCATCCATATCATGAGGGTAATAAGTTTCATCAAAATCACAAAACACTACAAATTTAGGATTTTCAACTTCTGGTAATCTTTCGAATGTTAAAGAATTTAAAGTTTTATTATTTAGTAACATTAATTAATCCCTCCATCACATAGTCTTCTTCTTCTAATGTTATATTTGGGTATAAAGGTAAATGTAATATCTCTTTATGAACTAACTCTGTATTTAATAAATTAGCATTTATATATTTATCCTTAATCAAACAAGTGTTTTGCTTATGAGCTAATACAGGGTAATAAATATCTGTTTCAATGTTATACAGCTGTTTCAACTTCTTTTTCAGCTCATCCCTCTTCCCATTTCTAACTCTAATAGGGAACAGGTGCCATACATTGTCTTCCGTCATCTTAGATAGTTGTATTAATTCTTTATTCATTAATCCCTTTAGATTATTTATATATCGCTGAGCTAAATATACTCTTTTAAAATTGTTATACGATAAATGTTTAATTCTCTCCAAACCAATTGCTGCTTGTAAGTTATCAATTTTAGAATTGAAGCCAAAATCTAATACCTTTTTATTTTTCTTATCGACTTCAAAACTGTGATAGCTATATTGATTACACTGAATTGCAAGATCTTCATCATTACTAACGATTGCGCCAGCTTTACCACAAACACCGAAGTTTTTATAYGGATTAGAACTGAGAACTAAAATATCTCCGTATTTCCCAAGATCCGAAGAACCTATAGCCTGACAAGCACCCTCAACAATTCTCAATTGATAAGTATCTGCAATTTGACGGATCTTTTTCATATTACATTGTTTACCATACAGATGTACTAGTAAAATACATTTTGTTTTTGGAGTAATGGCTTCTTCTATTTTAGTTGGATCCATGTAGTAATTTTGACGATCTATGTCTACAAAAACAGGTTTTGCTCCAATTGCTAACACAGCATTCTCTGTAGCAGCAAAACTATTAGCAGGCATAATTACCTCATCGTCTGGCTGGATTCCAATAGATAATAATGAAACCATAAGAGCATCTGTACCACTACTTGTTGCAATTACAAATTGCTTGTTTAAATACTCCCCGATTACTTCCTCTAACTTTTTTGAAAATGGGCCACTTGTAAATTGTCCTGTCGGTAATACTTCTTTTAAGGTTCTCATTATTCCGTCAATTTCTTCTGTAGAAATTAAACGGTTTACAGGCATGAATTCTATTTTCTGTATATTTTTCTGCTATAATTGAAAATATCTTTATTTATATCGACATTATTATCCAATTTATTATCTTTAAATAATTTTTTTCATTTTATGATTCGGTAATATATTGCTAATTTCGAATTCAATACCTTTTGTTTCGCCCTGTAAGTATTTCAATAAGGCTAAATGATCTTTGCTATGACCAGAAACTGTAGTAAGAGTTTTCACGTTAAAATCACCTCTAAGAAATTATTTTAAAGATCATGAATAGAATATATTTTATGTTAACGATTACATGTCAACATTTTTTTTATGGAGTGATTCTATGGTAACAATTAAAGAAATAGCCAAACTATGTAATGTATCAAATGCCACAATTTCAAGAGTGTTAAATAATCATCCTTATGTAAATTCAGAAAAACGCGAAAAAATATTGAGAGTAATGAAAGAGTTAAACTATACTCCTAGTTCTATTGCTAGGAATCTTAGGATAAATAAAACACAAACCATAGCCCTATCTATTCCTAATATTGCTCATCCTTTTTTTGGTCAACTTGCTAAAGAGATATCTAAAGAATTATTAAAACACAATTATAAATTACTGATTTATCAGACTTTTTACAAAAAAAAAATAGAACTTGAATTACTAGCATTGTTAGAAAATAAAGCTGTGGATGGTGTAATTCTCGCATCCTTAGAAAATAAGTGGAAAGATGTGGAGTGTTACTTAACACATGGTCCAATACTACTGTGTAATGAATATGAGGAAACTGCTCCTATTCCAATAATCTGCTATGATGAATATGAAGCGGGCTATAAAGCAGTTAAACATTTAATTAGTAAAGGACATGAGAAGATTGGTTTTTGCTACGATTCGCTTAATAGTCAAGCTCAATTAAAACGTAAACAAGGATATCTTCATGCTCTAGAAGAAAAACAGCTATCATATAAAAAAGAATGGCTATTTGGAAATGCAATTACTGTTGAAGATGGGTTTAGAATTTTTGAGAAGTTAAATAATTTAAAAGACAGACCTACGGCATTATTTACTGGTAATGATCAAGTAGCAGCTGGAGTTATTAAAAATGCTACTTTAAAAGGGTATAATATTCCAACTGACCTTGCCGTTTGTGGCTATGACAATCAGTTAATTTGTAAAGTTACAAGTCCAACAATAAGTACTATTGATATTCCAATAGTTGAATCAAGCAAACGTGTTGTTAGTGAAATACTAATATATATAGATTCAAAAGATAGTATTGGCCGTAAAATTATTCAATACCCTACGAATCTAATTATTCGTGAATCGACATAAATGTAATTGGTCATTTTATATGAGATGAGCTATTCATGCAAAAGATAATTGTTGAGAAACTTATATATGAAGATAAAATCTTCAATTTTGTAATACAATGAATTTTTTCGGACTATTATTCTTGCATTTTTGCAGTAACTTATAACATATTGGGGTATGGCAACATGCCCATCAAGCTAATATTCTGAAGTGTCCCCAAAACGAAAAGTATATTATTTTACAGTTATTTATGAGAATTCAACTCATTTTCTTCGTTTTGGGGAACTACCAATTTCTTAAGTTGATGGGCATGGTCACCATACCCAAAAAAGAAAATTGTACGTTTAGACATGAAATTGACACATTTCGATCAGTTCCCTGTACGTTAAGGAATTAGTTTGTATATTTGAGGAGATGTGGGAGACAGGTGTAAATTTAGGGGAATCCAATATTTTCTATTCAAATATGATAGAATAGAAGTATATCCAAAACGGAGGAACAACAAATGAACTCAAACACAAAGCAGTTTATTTATGATATCCAGCAAAGAAAGAATAATTATATAGAAGATGTATTAACAGCAATACAACACCCTAAAAAAGAGGAATCTGAACAGGTCATTCAAAATATAGTAGAGAAGATGGATATGATGATTAGTTTAGTTACTACTTACATGGCTATTGAATCAGAATCTATGAAAGAATTAAGAGAGCTTCAGGAAGAAGTTATTCATGCTCAAGCATATATTCAAAAACGAAAATTTGAAGAAACACAGAGATAAAACCCTGTGTTTTTACTTGATCGTCTATGACACTAATCTTTTATAAATCAAATTAGGTATAATTTGATTATTGTTTTGGCATAATCCATACAATTTGTTGAATGCGTACAATATACGGTACCGTATCTTCAATGAGCAAATGATCTGGTTTCACATCCTTTAACTTTCCTCTTACATTACCTCTTACAGTTTCAATAACCACATGTTTACCAATTACTGATTGTAATGTCTGATATACGTAGGGATTTGGTACACTTACCATATTTTGTTCACTAAAGTCATTTCCCTCCAAATAACTCATTCTATAAGACTCCTTTCTAACTTGCATTCTTTCTCTTAATATATGATATAAATCTTATAAATATGCTAGAAGGATAATTCATTATATGAACGAAAATAACATTTTAATAAGGTACGTTTTCTATTTCTAAATTACTAAAAAATTATTTATATAAGGTTATTTTTACTAGTTAATAGGTAATGATATAGGGATATTTTGAATGTACATCTAGGTTGTTCCTTTCAAGATATTTATCATTTTATATACGCCCTTTATTAGAATACTGCTTATACTTTTTTTGAGATTCTTTAGTAATACGTGCGTTAAGTAAAATTGCTAACAACAAAAACACTCCATATTTTCCCCCTGTAGCTCTTATGATAATCACAGATTCTGTTGCAAAGTTTCCGAAAACATAAAGAGATGAGGAATATTGCGGACCAGTTTTATGAAGATAGTAATAATTCATATAATGCGTTATATGTCGAAAAAGCGAAGTTTGGTTGAAGACTTCGCTTTTGTTTGTATATGGCATGAACAGTTTCTATACCTTTAATAGTACATGAGGCATGGCGAAGACTTTGAAAGCCTAAGGAACGGGAAAATCGACGTTTCACATGTCGATGATCTTGCTCGATGATATTATTGAGGTACTTTATTGTACGATGAAAGGTATTTTTGTAAAGACCTATCTTCTTTAATTTTTTGAATGCGGAAGCTAAAGAAGGAGCCTTATCTGTCGTCAGAACTGTTGGTTCTCCAAAAGTTCGAACGAGTCTTTTCATAAAAGCATATGCTGCTTGTGTGTCTCGTTTATGAAGAAGCCGGTAATGAACGACATGCAAAAGTGAGATATTATTAAAAAATCTTTCATTTCAGCATTTGAGATTTTCTCCAGTACCCTCTATCTTTATGATACAAAATCAAAGCAATCACTAAAATTCCTGATGCAATCCAAATTGATCTGTTCCCTATATGAGTGGTAGTAAATGTGCCTAACAACGCACCAAGTATAAAAGAAAGAATAATCACAAGAAATTCTTGAAATCGCTTTTTCTCTTCCTGATCATGTTCTATAAATGCTAAATATGCTGCCTGCGTTACAGTTCGAAGATTCCCTGTTGTCATCGTTGAATTGTAGGCCCACTTGTCTAGTTTATTAAAAGTGGAGATCTGTAAAGATGATACAAACGCAATACATACCGTTATCACTATGTTAGGGATACTTTTGGGCAAGATACCTACAATGATTAAAACTATACATTCCAGTATTAGAATAGAGCGTCTATAACTATGCAATACATGTCTTATATGAGGAATCTTTACTACCTCTGATATTAAAACACCTAACATAAAAGCTAAAATAGGCGGGATATATAGCAAAGCATTATGCCATTCTCCGTTAGCTGCTCTTATAGCGAGTAATACTACATTCCCTGTCTGCGCATTGGCAAATACTCCGTCCCTACTGATGAAAGTATACACATCTAGAAAGCCTCCAACTACTGCTAACAAAGCACCCAAATAAATAGAGTTTGAAGATAATGAGGGGATTGTACCTAGTTTGTCTTTCATATTATTATCTCCTTGTACCTTATATTGCATATATTATCTAATTATACAAATAACAATATTATTTTGATAATATTTACAAGATATTCGTAATTTATATCTTGATGTTTCTTCCTTTTACTTTTTCCTAATATGATATAATACCATACCAAGATTTTTACCTACAATCAACACAATTTTTTAACATGTTTTAATTGTTTAATTTCGTTCACTTATCAGCCTGAACTAATCTTATTAACAGTAAGGTGGTACCTACGGTACAATTTGAGTTTTCGTAACCTGGTGGAAATGATGGAGGAAAGAGGATTATCAATTGCTCACACAACAATTATGCGCTGGGTTCATCAATATGGACCTCAATTAGAAGAGAAAGTACGACATCATCTTAAATCAACAAATGACTCGTGGAGAGTCGATGAAACTTATATTAAAGTAAAAGGACAATGGATGTATTTATATCGTGCGGTCGATTCAGATGGTAATACAATTGGTTTTTATCTAAGTAAATCAAGAGATAAACAAGCAGCCAAGCGCCTTTTTAAGAAAGCCTTGGCTTTTTCCTACGTTTCTAAACCTCGCGTGATAACAGTAGATAAAAACCCTGCCTATCCTGTAGCGATTCAAGAGTTGAAAGATGAGAAACATATGCCTGAAGGCATACAATTAAGGCAAGTTAGATATCTCAATAATATAGTGGAACAAGATCATCGTTTTATTAAGAAACGTGTGCGTTCTATGTTGGGATTCAAGTCATTTAAAACAGCAATCTCTATATTGAATGGTGTTGAAGCCATGCATATGATGAAAAAAGGACAAATTCCCCGACAGGTGAAGTCTACCCAAAATGAAGTTGAATTTGTATATAACTTGTTTGGAATTGTATCATAATCTGGAATTGAACAGACCGTGTAGGTTCTATGTCTCTATTAAATGATTTTTGCACCAGAACCAAAAAATGAATCCTCAGAATCATTTTTAAGAGGATTTATTAGCCTATTTAATAGAATAGTACTTGCGGTTAATGGTTCTGTTGCAAAGTTTTTTAAACTAAGCTATATTCTAGAAAAATGAGACGAGGAGAATGACAGATGGGATATTTTAAAGGAAAACAATTCAAACAAGACATTATTTTAGTAGCCGTCGGCTACTATTGTCGTTTTTCTTTAAGCTATCGCGWTGTATCTGAAATCCTGAAGGAACGTGGTGTTTCGGTTCATCCGACAACCATCATGCGMTGGGTTCATGAATATGGMAACTTGATCTACCAAATTTGGAAGAAGAAAAATAAAAACGTACAATTGTCTTGGAAATTGGATGAGACTTWTGTAAAAGTCAAAGGCTGCGTAAAAAGCGAGATCATCAGGCCGCATATGGCTTTATGAAAAGATTAGTGAAAAAGTTTGGAGAACCAACGGTTCTAACAACAGACAAAGCTCCAGCATTACTTTGTRCGTTTAACAAATTAAGGGAACAAGGCTTTTATAAACATACAACTCATTGCACAATCAAGCATTTGAATAATCTCATAGAACAAGACCATAGACATGTAAAGCGACGTTTTGCCAAATCCGCAGGATTTCAAAGTCTTCGCCATGCTTCACGTACCTTGAAAGGAATCGAAACGATTCATGCCATACATAAACGAAAACGCAGTTTGCAACCAAACTGCGTTTTTTCAACATACAATGAATTACAGCAATTACTTAGAATTGTATAAAATCCATCTGTAATCAGCCCAATTTTTTATCTATTAAGAAACTTTGCAACAGAACCTAGTTATTTATAAGAGCGCGTCWTATTTAAACCTATATCTTGATGYAATTTCRCATATCCAAATAAAGGGAATCGATATGCAGAGTGTGATTAAATTATATTAATAATATTTAATTTATATTAACTATTTTTTGTGGATTAAAATAGTTATTTTTTAACCTTATATATCAAGTTGAAACTGTTATAGTTACTTGTATAAAAACAAACAATAATTTTTGTAGTATAATATTTTCATTTTCGTTAATGCTCAATATTGAATTTTTTTGATATAATCGAAAAAATTCTGCTATTTACGCATTGGAAGTTTAATGATTTAATAAAAACATAACTGGTATGACCACTAAGGAAGGAAAAGATTACGCTAATATAAGTTCGGTAAAGTTATGAGTAACATTATTTTTATTGTATTACCTTAATAATGTGATAATAAGTCTCGAAAACAGTCTATAATCACAAAATTATTGCATTTATAAATAAAATTAATGAAAGACTTTTGTAACATTTATGAAAGTGTATTGAAAGATACTTAAACTAAGATAAATATAGCAAAAGTGATTTTATAGAAATGATGAAAGAAAGGAAGAGATAACATGAATCATACGAAAAAAAAGGAAGGGATTGGTTTTTTGAAAATCCAGAAAAATAATAAAGGAATAAAATTACTAGCATGTTTATCAATTGGCTTATGCACTTTTAATTATTCTTCTATTTCTTTCGCTGAAACACCTAAAAGTAATTCAGCTGATGCAACAAAAAAAGCTATTAACATTGATACTGGTATAGCAAATCTTAAGTAACATTGATACTGGTATAGCAAATCTTAAGT
>NZ_JBFTMC010000119.1:0-12500 GCF_056396765.1 Bacillus sp. 05T22 | reverse complement strand
CAACTGTGCGAAAGATTGTGCTAGAATACATTCATTACTACAATTGTGTGCGAATTCAAGAAAAATTAAACCACCTATCCCCTAAAGAATATAGGGAACAGATGGTTTAGGTGTTTTGATATGTGTCCCGTTTTCGGGGTTCACTTCAAGTCATGTACTCAAGAGGTTTTTGTTGTTTTAACATATATTCATTCTACCCTTAGTTGGAATTGCAGCATATAGATATAAAAAAATCATGCAAATCTGATAGATTATTAAATTTTGCAGTACCAAATATGCATAGAAATCACTTTTATTGTGTACTAAACAAGCACATTTTCTATAGTTTAAAATTTTTATTATATTTCACTCTATAACATCTTAAATACTTTTGGAGAATATAACATATCATTATCAGTAGCATAATGATAAGGGGAAATTGAAAGGATTGCTACTTAAAATATTTGAAAAAAGCAGTTTGATATACAGAGTACTTATGAAGTACTATATTCTTTCGAGAAAATTATACGTTTTAACACAAAATACATCTTTTGTTGTACGTTAAGAGATATTTGTTCAGAAAACTATATCAACGTTTTCTAGTCCTTAGCGTGCAATTTTCCAAGAATGGTGTTGTATTTTAATAAACCCCGATAATTTCCATTTATCAATAAAAATTAAATATGCAGTCTTCTTTGTTTTTCAAAACATCTCTTGACATAAAAATCTACTGTATTGCATAATATAAAAAATTAAAATTAAAATCGTTGAAGGGAACTAGTACATATGTTTTTTTGCGCAAGAGAGTGGAATCCGCAGGCTGAAAGATTCATATGTTAATGAAAAAACGTTTAAAGGTACATGATAGCAATATCGCCGGATACTACCTTTAACCCTATTAGAACCATATAACATGAAAAAATGGATGAACAGATCAAATATAGTTAATGCATACCCTTCCTAAGCCTGGGGAGTTTGTTTTTTGAATATGCGTAAGGTAAAATCCCTCATATATAGAGTGAGGGATTTTATGATTACTTCGCTTGTATAGTAGTTTTGCTAGAAGGGATACTCTCGTTATGCAACCGATCCAAAGCAGTCACCACATACGTATACGTCTTACCAGACACTGCCGTCTTATCTACATAAATTTCTCCAGGTTTTGTTTTTCGTACAGTAGTAAGTAAATTCTCAGGATTTTGAATATCGACTTCATTCTTTCCGTTTACTCGGTAGATGGCGTAATAGGCAGAGTCGTTGTTTCTATCATCAATAATGCCTAAAACGATACCTTCATCTCTTACAATAGCACCTTTTAAAGTGGGGTGTTTAGGTGGATCATGATCTAGCCAAGGCATTGGCGGGATTAATGCAGGGTGTTTATAAATGTCTTTTTGTAGTCGATTTTTTATTCCTAATGGATTACTATTAATATCTTTTAAGCTGAAATGCATGCTACCTTTTATTTGTGAAAATTGATGATTTAATGCAATTTGTCTTGGATATTCTTCAGGGTTTGACCAAGCGGGGACTGAGTTATTATTAATTTTGTATGCAGCTTGTCCAATGTATAAGTGAATTGGTTTGTTTTCTGTTTCTTTTACCCACCAATCTAGTAAAACGTCATATGCTGCAGGTGCAAAACCGATATTCCAATAGATTTGCGGTGTAATATAGTCAATATACCCTTTTTGGATCCATTCTCGTGTGTCAGCATATAGGTCATCATAATTTCTTTGTCCAGCAGTTGTATTAGAACCGGTTGGATCGTCAGCTATATTCCGCCATACACCAAATGGACTAATTCCAAATTTGACATAAGATTTTTCTTGTTTAATAGCGGTATTTAAACCACTTACAAGTTGGTTGACATTATCGCGACGCCAGTCTCCAATGTTAGTGAATTTTCCATTATTGTAAACTTCATAGGTATCCTGGTCTGGGAATTCCTCCCCAGCTACCTTATAGGGATAAAAATAATCATCCATATGAACGGCATCAATGTCGTAATTTTGTACGACTTCTAATATTCCTTCGATTATAAAGTTTTTCACTTCTGGAATACCGGGATTATAGTATAGTTTTCCTCCATAAGATACAACCCAATCGGGATGTTGCTTAGCGGGGTGATTTTCTATTAATTGATTTAAATTTGTGTGGTTCATGGTTATTCGATAAGGATTAAACCATGCGTGAAATTCAAGGTTTTTTTTATGGGCTTCTTCAACCATAAATGCAAGCGGATCATAGCCAGGGTCTTTACCTTGTACGCCTGTAAGATATTCGGACCAAGGACCGTATCGGGAAGGGTAAAAAGCGTCTGCGGTTGGTTTAATTTGAACAACAACTGCGTTCATGCCTAGATTTTTTATATCATCTAGTAGTTTGATAAATTCTTGTTTCTGCTTTTCGATAGGTAATTCTGGCTTAGAGGGCCAATCAATGTTGAGTACAGATGCAATCCATGCGGCACGTAATTCATGTTTTTGATACGTAGTAGGTACTTCAGCTTGTGTGGACTTAGAGCTTATGAACAGGAAGAGAATAATCAAGATGACGCTACAACAACTCATCAATAATTTTCTAAAAATCATCGTACGCCTCCTTACATATTCTATTATTGAGACTACTATATCATGTGAATGTAAGATTCACAATTGAGAAAATAGAGAGCTGAAACTTTTATTTAAAATAAAAAATATTTTTACTGAAATTTCATTTCGTCAGAACTAATTTGTCTACATACCTCATATGATTTTTAATAACGTGAAGCTTCCTTTCATTGATGGTTTGACAGTCCTTGGAAAAGGATGAAAATTACTTAAAGCATATAGGAGGATTATGAAATGAAGGTTCTATTTGTATGTTCTGGAGGAATGTCCAGTTCAATTGTTGTAAACGCTTTAAAAAAAGAAGCGGAGAAAAAAGGAATTAGTATGGATGTACACGCAATTGGAACAAGTGAAGTGGAAGAAGAGGTGAAAAATGGTTGGGACGTAGTAATGGTTGCTCCGCAAATAAGGCATAGATTTGATGCAGTGAAAAAAATAGCAGATGAGCAGTCTGTTCCTTGTGGTGTGATTCCGCCGCAGGCTTATACACCACTTGGTGGTCCGACGTTATTAAAAGTAGTGCAAGAACTCATTCATTAGGAGGGAGAGTAGTATGAATAAGTTTATCTCATTTCTTGAGAATAACTTATCTAGTCCGATGGCAAGGCTTTCTGAGCAAAGACATTTACAAGCAATTCGTGATGGTGTTATTTCAGCGTTACCGTTTATTATTGTAGGAAGTTTCTTTCTAATAGTAGCATTTCCACCTCTTCCAAAGGATAGTTTTATTTCACTATGGGCGGCTAAGCATCAAACGAGTATTTTAATACCGTATCGGTTAACGATGTTTATTATGTCGCTCTATATCGCCTTTGGTATTGGATATAATTTGGCGAAAAGTTACAAATTAGATGCCTTATCAGGAGCGCAGCTTGCAGTTTGTTCCTTGCTCCTTACATTGACCCCTGAATTAATTGATAAGAAAGGATTTATGCTCCCAATGACAAACCTTGGGGGACATGGGTTATTTGTTACAATGATTGTTTCTATTTTATCGGTTGAGATTTTGAGATTCTGTAAGACGAAAAATGTAATGATTAAGATGCCAGAGCAAGTACCACCGTCTGTATCTCGTTCTTTTGAAGCACTTATACCTGCTGCTTTCGTTATTATTATTATGAGTATTATTACTGTTGTTTTTAGCATTGATTTACATCATTTAGTTGATAAGCTAGCTGCACCATTAGTAAAAGCTGGTGATAGTTATTTTGGAGTTATTTTACCAGTATTTCTAATTACATTTTTTTGGTCTTTTGGAATTCACGGTGTTTCCGTTGTTGGTACAGTTGCCCGTCCTTTATGGGAGGTTTATCTTGGTAAAAACTCTGCTGCAGTTGCAGATGGAGCGAACAGTATACCATTTATTGCACCAGAACCATTATACCAATGGTTTATATGGATTGGCGGTTCCGGAGCTACACTAGGGCTCGTATTAGCTATGATCGTCTTCGGTAGATCGAAATATTCTAAAGCGCTTTCAAGAACGTGTATTGTACCTGGTATTTTTAATATTAACGAGCCAGTTATATTTGGACTTCCGATTGTATTAAATCCGATCTTAATTATTCCTTTTATCATTACACCGCTAGTGACTGCAACCATTGCTTATACTGCAACTGCAATGGGACTTGTGACTGCGACTTATATTATGCCGCCGTGGACATTGCCAGCCCCAATTGGTGCGTATTTAGCTACGGGTGGGGACTGGAGAGCTGTTGTATTAGTCTTCATTAATATAGCAATCTCATTCCTTATTTATCTACCATTCTTTAAAATGTACGATAAAAATATGATTGAGGTTGAAAAGAGCGGTGATGGCGAGCAAGATTCTGTGAATGCGTAAGAATGAGAAATACGAAGAAATCATACAGATATGGATTTGAGTGATAGGCAACTAGTCTATCACTTCTTTCATGATTGGGGTTGTTTGAGGGTTATATCATTATCCGCTACTGTTTTTTAGTGATTATAATAGTGGCGTTTCGATATTCCTATCCTTTCTTTTTTACAGTAAGTATATTTTCCGTATGTTTGATTACAACCTGGTTAAGGATGAAATCAGGAAGTTTATGGACTGGCGTTATGATTCATGCGGCACATAACTGCTTTCTTCAACTTTTATTTGATCCTTGAACGAGTAACAAACAATATACGAAATTATTTACAACGGAATTTGGTATAGGGGTAGCTATCGTTTATATAATTATAGCGTTTTATTTTTGGAAAAGAAGGGATGAGATTTCTTTATCCCGCCTTAATAGGTAGTAAGACCGCCAACTGATTAAAGTTTCACTTTATAAAAAATTTTTTACGTGTTGATGGTTTAATAATTCATTTTATCAATAGAAGAGGGTGAAATGAAATGCGGATAAAATTCAGTTATAAAGGTGTGTTTATACTTCTATTTGTAGTGGTTTGTTCAAACCTTCTGTTTGCGCCTCTTTTAAGAATGTTAGATATATCACAAATGCATAGTATATGGATTGTGACGAGTATTTCGGCAAGTATGATGCTGACAATTGTTGTATCTTTTATAGATGGTACGTATTCATCAAAAGTACAACTAATTGTTAGATTTGTATCTTTTCTAGTTGGGTGTACGTTGCTTACGTATATGATTGTCTTTTAAAGAAATGTAGAGGTGATACTATGTATATTGTTGGCTTAATGTCTGGTACATCTTTAGATGGGATAGATGTTGCGAAAAGTATATGAATAAAATAAATTTTGTTCAAAGTGAAATTTCATCAGCAAAGGAACTTGTTTTTTAACTACAAAAAACCCTACTTTATTTTAAATACAGTTTTCAATATAGCAGTCTCGTTTTAAAAATGAATATTTGGTATTATTTACAAAAAAAGGAGGTGTTATATGGATTTTGGGATTAAGATATGGATTTTTTTATTTAGAATTTCATTTCCGATCTTCTTGCTTATCGTATGTATGAATAGTATAGCCATTATAGGAATCGATAAGGTTCCGGTGCATAAGCCGCAAGTTATAATACTTGTAAGTTTGTTTATAGTCTGGTCAATAGGATATATTTTACAATATATTAAATCCGTACGTGTTATTGCATGGGAATTGATAGGAATTACAACGGTAGCAAGTTTCATATTTTATTGTATGGCTTACTTCTATGCCACTTATGCTTGAAGAGTGTATTGAAAATAGTAAATAGAAAGTGAATGATTATATGATTCATATCAGCCAATTTTTGTATGTAATAGGTGCTTATATGGTTGGGAACATATTAACAGCATATATGATTATAAAATGGAAATACGGGATGGATATTCGAGAGGTTGGTAGTGGGAATCCTGGTGCACGGAATATGGGGCGTTTATATGGGAAAGGATATTTTATTGCAACATTTTTGGGAGATGCGCTAAAAGGGGCAATTATTGTTTATATAGCAAGAATCTTATTTGGGGATTCTATACTTCTATTACTCTCGTTACTAGCAATTGTGGTAGGGCATATATATCCAATTTTCTTTAAATATAAAGGTGGAAAGGGAATTTCGACATTTATTGGCGGAATGGTTGTGTTCAATTATTTGATAGCACTTACTCTGGTGATTGTATTTATTTTGTGTTATTCCATTTTTAAGAGTTTCACAAAGGCTGGTTTAATTACAATCGCTTGCTTACCACTTTGTATGATTGCATACTCTTATTCTATGGGAGCGATTGTATTAAGTGTTTGCATGGTTATATTGATTTTGTATGCACATAGAAAATAAAGGGGATTAAAACATGGGGTTAATGTATAAAATTGCTGATCAAACTTGGGAATTTGAAAGTATTCATAAACTAAACTATAAAACATTCGTAGAGGAGATTCCGCAACATGAACAAACAGAAGAGCGCAAACGTATAGATTCGTTTCATGAAGAAAATACGTATTTAATATGTTTAGATGGTCAAAAATTAGTAGGAATGGTTGCGGTGCGAAGAAAGCGGCCATTCTCTTTAGATAAAAAAATACCTCATTTAGATGAGTGGTTACCAAAATGTGGTGATCGTGTATATGAAATTCGTTTATTAGCTGTGGAGAGAGAATATCGAAACGGAAGAGCTTTACTCGGATTGATTCGACTTTTGCATCGCTATTTACTTCTAAATGGGTATGATTTAGCGCTCATTTCAGCAACAACGCGTGAGTTAGCACTTTATGAACAAATAGGTTTTCGCCCTTTTTATACATTAGTTGGGACAAAGCAATCAGCATTCCAGCCAATGTATATTACTCCAAAAATGTTTGAACAATCTAGTATTATAAATGTGATAACAAAAGAATACACATTTTTACCAGGCCCTGTTGAGATTGGGGAAAACGTCCAGCAAGCATTTGCTTCTAATCCAATTTCACATCGTTCCAATCAATTTAAAACTGCAATGGAGAACGTGAAAAAACGACTATTGCAAATGACAAAAGCTAAGCAAGTGCAAATTATGCTTGGGATGGGTACATTAGCAAATGATTCAATCGCTTTACAGCTAAAGTTATTAAAGGGATGTGGATTAGTTCTAACAAATGRTGAGTTTGGAAATCGTTTAGTCAAGCAGGCGATTCGAGCAAACTTATCGTTTGATACATATGAAAGAGAAACAGGAAGACCATTTTTATACAATGAAATAGAGGAATTAGTGAAAAATCAAAAATAGGAATGGCTATGGTTTGTTCATCATGAAACATCTACGGGTATGCTAAATAATTTAGACGAGTTAATTAGAATAAGCAAAAGGTACGATGTTAAATTATGTGTAGATTGTATTAGTTCTATTGGAGCAATACCATTATCTCTAGAAGATATATATTTTGCCAGCGGGGTTAGTGGAAAAGCGATTGGGGCATACACTGGACTTTCTTTTGTATTTTACAATCATATTGTGACTGCAAACGAAACATTACCTACCTACATGGACATAGGAATGTATGAGGAGAATGGAAGTGTATCGTATTCACAATCTTGGAATTTAATATATGCATTACAAGAAGCGCTAAAGAAATTTGAAGATGAAGATGAGTATAAGAAGATATATCAAACATATGCTTTTATGGAAGAAGCTGTTACCGATATGGGATTACAACTCGTATCTCCAAAAGAGCATGCTTCATTTATCATTCTTACAATTGTATTAGATAAAAAACTTTCTTCTAAGAAAGTAGGAGATTCATTAGCATTGCAAGGGTTTATTACCCATTATGAATCAACCTATTTACAACAAAATAACTGGATTCAAATGGCTTGCTTAAATCATTATAAAGAACGTGAAATGAAAAAAATGTTGGATTGCTTACAAATGCAGATAGAACAAGTACATGTATAGTTCAGAAAAGACGGTTATGAAGACCGTCTTTCTTGTTTGATGCATTATGCATGTGTCGCTCCAAATAAGGATTCCATCTTTACTTTTCCTTTTTCTCGAATTTCTGCATTTGTATGTACCATGATATATCTATGTGCCCAAGCAATTGCGATAGCATCATCTAACAGGCCGATTCCAATAATAGCTGCTAAATCTGGGATGAAATCGATTGACCATACATAATAGGAAAGCGCAGCTAATATAATTATCTTGGCTTTAGTAGGCAGTCCGTTCTTTTTTAAAGTGTAATATAAAATAATGCTCTCATACACACCGGATTTTCCTAATTTTGTTGCACCTTCATTTAATTTTTTCCATAGTTTCTGTTTCTCCATATAATCACTCCTTATTTCGTTTTTTCATTAATTTTGTAAAAGTATATTTAACATTATGTAAATGCGCTTGAAAATATAGATTTTTTAAAAGGATAGACAAACAATCGACAAAATAACCCTTTTTATCATTTCTTTCTTGTTGTTCATACTCATATGAGTATGAACAACAAGAATATTGGGGGGGAGAAAACATATGGCTTTTGTTTGATGTAATAGCCGATATTATTCTGTTCTATCCGAGGACTGACGCGAAATTAAAATATCATATTGCGCAGCTAAGTGAACAAGAATGGTTCTGAGATGTACATGAAGATACAAGGTATACATGGCTCATTTGGAATAATCGGAAAATCAAGAGGCTGATTTTGTCACCTTCAAATATGAAATTGCTAACAAAATCAAAAGAGAAACAGAAAGAACTAATCCCAATCATTCATAGTGAGTATGAAAAAAGGAGATAAGAATTATCTTATTTTTTATATTTAGCGTAACAAATGGTACAATGAGAGCTTAATGTGAAAAATAAGGAAAAGAAGTGATCTGTTTGAAAAACTTTTTAGAGTTAGGAATTAGTGAAACATTTAATCATACATTACGTGAGAACGGGATTGCTGAAGCGACGCCAATTCAAGAGCAAGCAATTCCAGTTGTTATGGCTGGAAAAGATATAATTGGGCAAGCCAAAACTGGTACAGGTAAGACACTTGCATTTGTCTTACCAATTTTAGAAAAAGTTGATCCTACTTCAAGTGATGTACAAGCTTTAATTGTTGCACCAACTAGAGAATTAGCACTACAAATTACAACTGAAATTGAAAAAATGCTTGTTCATCAAGAAAATATCAATGTTCTTGCGATATATGGTGGTCAAGATGTTGCGCAGCAAATGAGAAAGTTAAAAGGAAATACGCACATTGTTGTGGCAACACCAGGACGTTTATTAGACCATTTACGCCGCGAAACGATTGTATTATCCAATGTTTCTATGCTTGTATTAGATGAAGCAGATCAAATGCTTCATTTCGGCTTTTTATATGATATAGAAGACATTTTAGAAGAAACACCTGAGAGTAAACAGACGATGTTATTTTCAGCGACAATGCCAAAAGATATTAAAAAACTTGCGAAGCGTTACATGAAAGAACCTGAGATGATTCAAATTCAAAGTGCGGAAGTAACGGTGAATAATATTAAGCAACGTGTGATTGAAACGACAGACCGTGCAAAGCAAGATGCGTTGCGTCATGTGATGGACCGTGATCAGCCGTTTTTAGCAGTTATTTTTTGTCGTACAAAGCGGAGAGCCAGTAAGTTATATGATGATTTAAAAGGGTATGGCTATAATTGTGATGAACTTCATGGTGATTTATCGCAAGGGAAACGTGAACGAGTAATGAAGAGTTTCCGTGATGCGAAAATTCAATATTTAATTGCGACAGATGTGGCAGCTCGTGGATTGGATGTAGAAGGTGTAACGCATGTATTTAACTATGACATTCCAGAAGATGTAGAAAGTTACATTCACCGAATTGGCCGAACTGGACGCGCTGGTGGATCAGGCCTTGCGATTACATTTGTTGCTCCAAAAGATGAAATGTATTTAAAAGAGATTGAAAAAGGTATTGGTGCAACATTGCAGAGACAAGAGTTGGAACTACCTGCACATCAAGCAACTGAAAAAGATGAACAAAAGAAAAAAGAGCACGCAAAGAAACCAAAGAAAACAGGTCAATATCGTCAAAGAGATAATCGCGAAGGATCCCAAAATGGCAAGCAGCAATCATTTCATAAACCAAGTAAAAAGAAAAGCAGTACAAAGCAAGGACAGCAAAGACGAGGGCGTTAATGCTGAGTATGTGTTAAGAATGAAAAGTCGTTTTCCTTTCTAGAAGGAAAACGACTTTTTTATCTTTGTGCTTTAAAGTGGCAGGATAATGTAATTACGGAAAAGAAACTGGAGCAAGCAAATGGTATTGTGAATGGTGTTCAAGCATTGTCAAATGTAGCAGCTCCTGTTTTGGGCGGAATGCTATATAGTATTGTAGGCTTAAAAACCCTTGTTGTGATAAGTTGTATTATATTTCAATTTGTTCTTCTTTCAAAACTTAGAACTTATTATAGGTTGACAATTCAATCTCTTTTGAGGAAAATAAAATCATAAGAACTTATGTTCTTGTTTGTGGGAAGCCAACAAATTCATGTGTATCTATATAAAGGAGATGTTTCTAATTGGATAATTCAAAACAAAAAATCACTACTTTCTTAATGTTTGATGGTAATGCTGAGGAAGCGATGACTTTATATACCTCCTTATTTGATCAATCGGAAATTATAGCTATTTCTCGTTATGATGCAAATGGACCAGGCAAAGAAGGAACTGTCATGCATGCAACATTCACATTAAATGGCCAACAGTTTATGTGTATTGATAGTAATGTGAAGCATGACTTTACATTTACTCCTTCAATGTCGCTATATGTAAATTGCGATACAGAAGCGGAAATTGATGAAGTTTTTCATAAGCTAGCAGAAGAAGGGGAAGTTTTAATGCCACTAGCAGCTTATCCATTCAGTAAGAAGTTCGGTTGGTTAAAAGATAAGTTTGGTGTTTCGTGGCAGCTAACTCTTTCTGGAAACTAGGCCTATATTAGTGAATAAAAGCGTATTCTCAATCTAATGAGCAATACGTTTTTTATTCGCAACTTTACTAGTAAGTTTAACGCTTTATCCGAAAGAATTCTCCTTCCTCAAGCGTGTGCAGGGCGATAGCCCAACGGTAGGTGGGAGATGAATTTCGGTTTGACGTTAGCCAAAAAGTACTTGCTATTATTTTTATTTTAGCTTTGATATAATCAGTCTTATAAAGTATAAAGGTTGGTATATCAATGAATTTAGATAGTAATAATCATTCAGTATTCTCGCTTTATTATCATCTTATATTAGTTGTGAAATACAGAAGAAATGTATTTGATGATGATATGTCTGACTATGCAAAAGATATGTTTATAAGGATTTCAG
Source organism: Bacillus sp. 05T22 (assembly GCF_056396765.1). Taxonomy (NCBI): domain Bacteria; kingdom Bacillati; phylum Bacillota; class Bacilli; order Caryophanales; family Bacillaceae; genus Bacillus; species Bacillus sp. 05T22. The sequence goes on along the minus strand of NZ_JBFTMC010000119.1, from coordinate 1,181 downwards.
AAAGCTATAACATAACTTTAGTTGAGTGGAATCATGACAATGACCATGTTCATATTTTATTCAAAGCACATCCGAATACAGAAATAACAAAGTTCATCAATGCGTATAAAAGTGCCAGTTCCCGACTCATCAAGAGAGACTTTCCACAAGTGAAAAAGAAACTTTGGAAAGAGATGTTTTGGTCAAAAAGTTTTTGCTTACTCACTACTGGTGGTTCACCAATAGAAATAGTAAAAAAGTATATCGAAAGTCAAGGTGAAAAGTGAGGTGAAATGATATGACAATACATAATAAAGTGTACAAATTTCGTTTGTATCCAAAAGAACAACAAGCCCATCTTATACGTAAAACTTTTGGGTGTGTGCGATTTGTATACAATAAGATGTTGGCTGAACGAAAAGAAGTGTATGAGAAACACAGAGGGAATAAGGAAGAACTAAAGAAACAAGAATTTCCTACTCCTGCAAAGTACAAGACAGAGTTTGAATGGTTAAAAGAAGTGGATTCATTAGCATTAGCGAATGCTCAATTAAACTTGCAAACTGCGTATAAAAATTTCTTTAGTGGTCAAAATGACTTCCCGACGTTCAAAAGCAAAAAGGATAGAAAATCTTATACAATGAATATGGTCAACGGAAATATTATGTTGCTGAATGGTCATATTAAATTACCGAAATTGAAGCTTGTAAAGATCAAACAACATAGAGAAATACCCCAAGACCATGTGATTAAGTCATGTACGATTTCCATGACACCGACTGGGAAATACTATGTGTCTATCTTGACTGAGTATGAAAAAGAAATCGTGCAAAAAGAAGTGGAAACTGTTGTTGGATTAGACTTTGCTATGTCTGAATTATATGTTAGTAGTGAGAATGAGAAAGCCAATTATCCTCACTTCTATCGTCAAGTATTAGAAAGATTAGCAAAGGCCCAACGAGTATTATCAAGACGCACAAAAGGTTCAGAGCGTTGGAATAAGCAACGTATTCGGGTAGCTAAGTTGCATGAAAAAGTAGCAAACCAACGTAAGAACTTCCTTCATCATAAGTCAAAAGAATTAGTCGATAACTTTGATGTTGTAGCAATTGAAGACTTGAACATGAAAGGGATGTCACGAGCACTTAACTTTGGTAAAAGTGTTGCTGATAATGGGTGGGGGATGTTCACGACTTTTTTAG
>NZ_JBFTMC010000118.1:0-13053 GCF_056396765.1 Bacillus sp. 05T22 | reverse complement strand
TTCTTATATTACTAATTTATATGTTAGCGTAACAAGAAAATAAAGGTAAGTATATATTATACATGACTAATATGTACTCACCTTTATTTTTTAAGGCTTTCTTGCTTTTAGGTCTTGATAATCTGATATAGGTTCTTTTTTGATGAATGCTTGATGAAACATAATACATAAAACAAGCCAACTTCCACCCGCTGCCCAACCCGCTAATATATCGGATGGATAATGGACACCGAGATATACACGGCTAACAGAAATAGAAAATATAACAAAACATGTAATAAAAATAAGCAACAACTTTTTATGCAGTGTAATACGATGTTCTGTGATTGTTACATAGGCGATAAACCCTAAAAATGCTGTAGCATTCATCGTATGGCCGCTCGGAAAACTATACCCTGTAGCTGTAACAAGCTGCGTGACATCCGGTCTTGGGCGTTCGTACCATAATTTTAAGAGGCTGTTAAGATAACGGGATCCATAATAATTAACGATTAAAAATAACGCACTTAACAACTTTTTTCGAATGAGAAAGTACATTACAACTATGATTAATAATGGAAAATATATTTTTTTTGAACCAATATAAGACATCCAGGTAAAATAAGCTGTCAAATAATCGTTCCGAAAACCTTGAATAAATTTGGAAATAACATCATCAAATCTCTCAACACAAGCGGTATGATACGAAAGTGATAATCCGACAAAACAAATGAGTAACGTACTTAACAAGTATACATGTCGATATCGTTTCACATACATAACCTCACTATATAAAAATAAGAAATGGAGCGGTTGTTTTAGTTTTCCTCTCCATTTCTTTTTTATGCATCATTTATTAAGAAATATAACTGTTAATTTTTTGCTGCATCGTTGGAATGTCTTCACGTGTTACAGTAAAACGAACAACTCTTTCATCTAAGTCTAATGCTTCTGAAAATAAACCTGCTAACCCACGTGCTTTTCTATCAACTTCCATAACAATATCCAGTCGATCATAAGCACTTGGTAAAATTAATAATTCCAATTCATCCAATTTGCCATAATATTGTCCGGAAACTGGAATGAACTCAAACTCTTGCGCAAATGGAATATTGGCACGTAAATGACGTGGTAATTCTTCACACTCCGCTTGACGAAGCCTAAATCCTAATTGTTTTACGCTATCTAAAACACTGTTTAATAACACATTCGGTAGCACCTGAATGTAATCACGATTACTCGGGTCAATACTGTGCTTAATATCAAGACCTGTATGAACCCAAACCGTTTTCATTCCAAATGTAAGTGGCACTTCAATTGGCATTGAGAATGAAAATGGAATTTCTACTTTTTCATTTGGAGATATCGCAATAGGTTCGGTTAAACGTACTCGTTCTAGATCGAATGTAGCACTTACTTTTTTATCATCTACTTCTCGTATATACGATGTCGATAGTGTTAAATAAATGCTTTCAATTTGTTGATTGACTGATCCACCCGTAATATGAACCACACCTACAATTTCTTCTCCTACTAGATATTCATCTTTCTCAAGAACTGTATCCACTTTTGCATTTCCTATTCCAACGCTTGCTAAAAACTTTTGAAACATGTATCCCCCATCCTTTCTAATACATGGCGTACATCTTCTCTAACTTCTTGTATATTTTCATAATAAGGAGGCTTCATCCGTAGCATTCGCATAATAATCTCACAGTTTTCTTTCATTAGCTGTAACTCTTCATACCATGGCCTTTCTTCTTTTGCAGTAGATTCATAGCCAGAGTATAATAAAAATAATGTAAAGTGGCCTAGCGCATAAAAATCACTACGATAGTGAATTTCTCGCATATAGGCTTGTTCTCCTTCATAGGTAGATGCTCGTTCATCGATTTCTTCTATAAATCTGGCTAATCCAAAATCGATAATACTAATCTGCCCCTCTTTTATTAAAATGTTAGGAATTCGTAAGTCTCGGTGAATAATACCTTTACTATGAAAATAAGAAACTGGCTCAAGTACTTTATATAAAATCTGAAAAACCTCACGCTCTTCATATACATGTCCATCTTTGAAAATGAAGTCTTCAAAATTCTTACCTGGCATGTACTCCATTACAAAAAACGGCTGTTTTTTCCATATAAAGCCGTCATATAAGCGCGGTATTGCCGGATGATTTAACTGCTCTAAAATCGCTTGCTCCTGTGCGAATGACCTTCTACCTGACATATATTTTTGCTTACTTTGTCTTAACTGTTTCAAAACCCTTTTTTCTTTCGTTTGCAAATCATAAACGATATATGTAAAGCCATAGCTGCCCATTCCAATTACTGATTCAATTTTATAGCGCTGCGAGACAATTGTATCCATACGCAGCGGTCTATCAAACCAAGCGAGTATATCACGCCATTTCATCAACTACTTGAAAAAAAGCTGCGGCTTTTACGCTTTCTTTTATAATGCTGATGTCCATAGCCATGAGAATTTCTCCTCTTGTTATAATCACTACTTGAATACGAACGACCTCTATGACGATAATCACTACTTGAGTAGGAACGATATTTATTCTTCTTTCCTAGTAAAGAATCAATAATTTTTTTGAACATCCCTTCACCTCTTGTTTAAAATTTTCTTTTTATTATATCAATAATTACGTTTTATGTTTGTGACAAGTTTGTAAAGAAAGAATTTTGAAATGTAAAAAACGACGAGTAGATCCCGTCGTTACTTTCACCCTTCATCCTCATCAAACACTTCATCAATCATACATTTTTCTAGTAAATACTCAAATGTAATATCAGCGAGATCTTCAATCTCTTCTCGCTTTGGTACATACCCTCTCTCAATTAGTTGCTCATAAAAAAACTCCGCAATTTCTTCCGTATCAATTACGACTTCAATTTCCTTCATGAGCATCACCCCTTTATTTCTGTTTTATGAAGAAATTTCAAAATTATGTATACGAGATTAGAAAAATAGATTTTCTTTTCCAAATCATACTTGTCTGTCATATCCTTTCACCTTGCAACATACGATGTAGTACAAGCTATTTGAAGGGGGAAATACGAATGGAATACCAATATGAAGTAGAGCAAAGAAAAGAAGAGTTCATGCATGAAGATAAATGGGCAGACTCTATCATTAAAGGGCTTATTATTTTTTTAACTATTGTAGGTATACCGTACACAATATATATTTTTGTTCAATTTCTTCTTGCTTTCTAACTATTTTTTCTCTGTTAATTTAACTAAATAATTATGGACGACATCCATAACAATTTTATATTCTTCATCTTGAAATGTTTCGTATAATAATTGATAGTCATTGTAAATATCTAATAATCCATCAATAATTTCTTGTCTACTCGTTTTAATACTCACCTTTTTTGAGTTGTTTATTGACTTCAATTTTCCTAAATCTAATTTATTCATTCCGGCTTTATCTTGTTTCATTTTTTTCAAGATTGCATTAGCAGTTTGTGCATTCGCAAGCAAAGTTAAATCTGATTCATCAGCCTCTAACCACTCACCATCTGTAATTCTTGATAATTCATATATTGTATCTTCCCAGGCATCATTTTTATACCGCCACACCTCTGTGCGAAACCCAACGATACGAAAAACATCTTTATCATATCCCGTAACTTGCACAAGATCACCGAACGTAAAATGATAGTGTAATTCAATCCATTCTGTTTCACCTTTTTTCATTTCTTGTTCCGTGACATGTTGAAGTGTTTGTTCCACGTAATATCCATCATGATTATTAACTTCATATACATAAACACCATCTAATATTTTCATATTTGTAATTTTACCAACGGTTCCATATAGCGTAATCACGACTATATCTCCTACATTATATTTAGGTTGTTTTTTTCTTGCCATTTATATCTCTCCTTTTTAAAGTCGTGATTTTGATACCAGTATATGCAAACGGCAGAAAAACGCTTATCATATCAGCTTATATTCAAAAAAATTTTCAATAAAAAAATACATCACTTTTTATAGAGTGATGTACCAATACAGATATATTTGTATATGTTTAATCGTTATCTTTCTTGTATGTATAGCTCCCACGCCTCATCAAAAATAGACATACTGCCTAGTAATCCACTTAATTCTAAATACGAACTAATTTCATCGTAATCTTCTGATTGCTTCGGAAAACTTAAATCATCGTACATAGCTTCAGCTAAATCTGATATTTCATTTCTGATTAAAGACGCACGATGCTTCATCATATAGTGATAAAATGACTTTTTCAAAAATATTCCCTACCTTTCTAACTTGGATACATTATACAAGGGTAAAAAGAAAAAAACCAGCATAATCGCTGGTTAAAAGTCGAAATAATTTCTCTTTAGGAGACGTGGACGTTCCATTAATTCTTCATATGTCAATTGTTTTGGTAAATCTTTTGTATAAATTAAAAACAACTGATCTTCTATTTCTTTTACAACATGATCAGGCTGATAGTCCATTCCACATGATGAACAAGAAATACATGGTGTCTTTTGAATTTCAATGGCTTTTGTACCATCTGGCAATTCCCAATATACAGTATTCAGACTATCTCTTGCTTCTGTACTGTCACACCACATACAATTCATACTGCGTCACCCTCAGCTTTTTCGCCATCTTCTAACTTCGACATTTGAGCTTGATACTTTTTATCTTTTAACTGATCACGCTTATCTCGTTTATCTTTTAAAGAAGAATGTGTTTCATTTGTTTCATAATCTTTCCGACGATTCATACGTTGTAAATCATCCGGAACAAGATTAAATTTCTTATCACTCATCAATCCTGCTACACCAATATCCGAACGTTTCTCTTCATATGTTGGATAAATCTCTTTAAAGTAACCTTCCGCTCTTCCTGGTACATAGTTTTCTGGTTCTGGATATGTTGTAATAACACCTTCAAAGTTACGAAGAACAACTTTATCTGCGCTTTGTGAAATTAAATAATTTGGCTGAAGCGCAATTTTCCCGCCGCCTCCTGGTGCATCTACAACGAACGTTGGGACCGCATAACCAGACGTATGTCCACGTAACCCTTCAATAATTTCTAATCCTTTTGAAACCGGAGCGCGGAAATGACCGATACCTTCTGATAAATCACATTGATAAATGTAATACGGACGAACACGAATTTTTACTAAATCGTGCATCAGTTTTTTCATAATCGGAACGCTATCATTAATACCTGCTAAAATAACCGCTTGGTTTCCAATTGGAACACCTGCATTTGCAAGCATTTCACATGCTAGTTTAGACTCTTCCGTGATTTCAATGGAAGTGTTAAAGTGTGTATTTAACCACACTGGATGATATTTTTTAATAATATTACATAGATTTTCTGTAATACGTTGCGGGAATACAACTGGCGCTCTCGTTCCGATACGAATAATTTCCACATGCGGAATTGCGCGTAAATTCTTTAATACGTATTCTAAGATTTTATCATTAATAAGAAGACCATCCCCACCAGAAATTAAAACGTCTCGTACTTGTGGCGTTTCACGAATATAAGCAATTGCATCATCTAATTGTTTTTTCGGAACACCCATTCCAATTTGTCCACTAAAACGACGACGTGTACAATAACGACAGTACATAGAACATTGATTTGTTACTAGAAATAAAACGCGGTCTGGATAACGATGTGTTAAACCTGGAACTGGTGAATCCTCATCTTCATGAAGCGGATCTTCTAAATCATACTTTGTTTTATATAATTCTTCCGAAATCGGTACAGATTGCATCCGAATCGGACAGCGTGGATCATCAGGATTCATAAGAGAAGCATAGTACGGTGTAATATTTAACGGAATCGTTTTCGTTGAAATTTTAACACCTTCTTCTTCATCTGGTGTTAAATTAATTACTTTCTTTAAATCATCTAACGTTTTAATCGTATTCGTTAATTGCCAAACCCAATCATTCCATTGCTCTTCTGTAACATCTTTCCATAATTCGATATCTTTCCAGTGACGATTTGGTTTGTATACATCATGTAACATTGCTATTCCCCCTTTTTTTACGCTCACCATTTATATAAGCAATAATTATGCCAACTCTACATTTTCAATAAGTGATGACGAAAAATACCCTATTATATAAGGAAAAATATTTTCTCTTATTTTAAATGGCTCCCTATTCAATACAATATTCATTACTTTCTGTATATGTAAACGCTCTTTTATTGGTGCAAACACACAAAAACCGCCGATTATTCGGCGGTTTTGTCRTACTTATTTAATTTAGATTGCAATGTTTGCCTTGGAATACCTAGTAATTTAGCAGCTTGCAAAATATTCCCATCTGTTTCCATTAGCGCTTGATCAATTAATTCTTTTTCTGTTTGATGAAGTGCTTCACGTAGCGGAAGGATGCTTTTCTTCTGTTTCTTTGAATCTACTTCTTTTCGAAATGTTCGTGGTAAACAACTAACCGTTAATGAACTTCCTTCTGCAATAATTACAGCATGTTCCACCGTATGTTTTAGCTCTCTTACATTTCCGGGCCAATGATATGCTAACAACCTTTCTTTCGTCTCACCATCTATATGAAGCACCTGTTTTTTATATTCTTTATTATAGTCTCTTAAAAAGTAGGATGCTAACAATAATACATCTTCTTTTCGTTCACGAAGCGGTGGAATATATAAAGAAAATACATTTAAACGATAATATAAATCGGTACGAATTTTATTTTCACGTAAACATACTTCTGGAGGTTGATTCATCGCCGTAATCACGCGAACATCTACTTTTCTCGTCTTACTATCACCGATGCGACGAATTACTCCATCTTCTAATGCACGTAGCATTTTCGCCTGCAGATCAAGAGGCATCGAATTTAATTCATCTAAAAATAATGTCCCTCCATCTGCAAGTTCAAATAGCCCCGCACGTTCAATAGCTCCAGTATAACTCCCTTTAGTTGTCCCAAATAATAGACTTTCTAGTAAGGACTCTGGAAGAGCTGCACAATTCTGGGCAATAAACGGTTTGTTTTTACGGTTTGAAGCCTCATGAATCGCTTGTACAAATAGTTCCTTTCCTGTTCCTGTTTCCCCGTATATTAAAACGTTTGCATTTGTTGGAGCTACCTTTTGCGCCAAATCTTTTGTTTGTTTAAAGCGGGAATCATTCGTCACGATTGTATTAAAAGCAACGTGTTTTTTTGTTATCTTCTTCCTAGAGGATCGTTTCATTTTCGATTGTAAATCAACAATTGTATCCGTTAATTTTTGAATCGTCGAGTAATCTTTTGCGATTTCAACAGCACCTGCAATTTCACCTTCTATAAAAATAGGTAATGTGGTATTTACAGTACAAACATCTTCACCATTTAAATTTTGATAACGCTGCACTTGATGTAAAATCGGCTTTTTTGTATTTAAAACTTTCATAAGTGTACTCGTTTCCCTTGATAAAGATGGGAATGCTTCTAATAAATGCTTACCCAATACATTCTCAATCTTTGATCCGTCATGTTTTGCAGCAACAGTATTATAAAAAATTGTAATACCATTCTCATCCACAGCATGAATCGCTTCATCAATACTGCCCAAAATCGCTTCAATGACTTCTTGTGTCGAAACTGCCAGCAATGTCATTCCCCCCTCTTGCTAAAAATCCAGCAATTTATATGCCGAATTTCCGGCACCCCTGTGCGCGATTATAAGCATTGCGATTCCGTTCTACTTTTCTATTTATCTCATATCATTACTTTCCCGCCAACAAGTAATAAAGTGCAACTCTAATCAGCGGGGGCTTCATCCCCCACTGATGATTAGCCCGCAACAATCCGGTATTCTAAACTTTCAAGTAAAGATCTTACTCCCCATTCATGCGGGATAAATCTTTTACCCATACATTCATATCTTCTAATTTATCAAAAATATAACAATTATTTGCTAGCCTTCCTGTGTATGTATATCCTAGCTGATGAAAAGCTGCATTCATGCCAAACGAAAGCGAACGTGCGATTGTGTAAGAACAAAAGATTGCTCTCTCTTGTAGTTCTTCTTCTAACTTAATGAGTAAACTTTTCATAAATCCATGCTTTCGATATTCAGGTAAAGTTGCACAATTCGTTAATTCTGCGTTACCTTCTTTCACATTCATTTCTGCTGAAGCAGTACTAATAATACGCCCCTCTGATTCATACACATAATAAATCGTATCTTCTTTCATCGTCTGAACAATATAGTCTGCTTCATTTAACGGTGTCGGATAAATTTCAAACACTTTTCCAAATACACTTGCCAATTCTTCTGCGTCTGCCTCTGTCGCTTTTCGTAGTACAAATTTCTCTGGAACTTGTTTCTCCTTTACTTCCTTTTCTCTCACACCATCTATAATGCGGTCCTCATCAATCCACTGGATACTATTTCGTCTTTCATCATCACGATATTTTACGAAAAAGTACGCATCATGTCCTTGAAAATAATGTGGAATCGTCGCTTCTAATAAAAAGCCAAAAGAGAGCCACGTCGAAACATGCTCTCCCTTTCCTTTTATAATGCATTTGGTGAAAGAATGCTTCTCTGCTAACTCTTCTATTTTTCGTATAAGACTTTCTACATTTCCTGTATAATGATCTACCCGAATACGTTTATTAAAATAATCTAGCACTCCTTCTATAGTATTGTAGTTTGTCTGTTCTCTGAATGATTCATAATAGTTCATTTTTTCACCTCACACCAGTCTAGTAATGTACATGCAATAATTTTTGCTGCGGCAATCATTTTATCCACTTCAATGTATTCATTTGGATAGTGGGCTACCTTTGTCTCCCCTGGTCCGAATATAATAGTTGGGATTTCTGCGATTTGTGTAAATAAACCACCATCTGTGCCCCATGGTGATGCTTCTATAATTGGACTTCCCCCTTCAATTTGAGCRAAATTATCTTGAAGCGTTGTAATGAGCGCATGCTCCTCATCTAATTCACCTGGGACCCACCTTGCCCCAAACCATTCTACCTCTACTGGATATTCTTCGAACCATGGATCTACATTCTTTAATTGCCCTATCCAATTTTCAAATTCTTCTTTTACCGCCTCCATAGTCTCATTCGGTGCAACTCCACATCTTCCTTCTAAAATCAACGAATCTGGTACGGAGCTTGGCCAGCTACCACCTTCAATTTTCCCAACATTGATTGGAACAGGGATTGGAATTTCTTTATATAACGGGTCTGTAATCCGTTCATTTCTTTCCTGTTCTAATTGTCTCAAATGTTCAACAACAAACACGCTCTTTTCAATTGCACTTACTCCTTCATAACGAGTCCCGCCATGTGCTGCTTTTCCTTTCACATGCAAGCGAAACCACATTGAACCTTGTTGTTTCGGGAAAAACTTCATATTTGTTGGTTCTGGAATGATAACCCCATCTGCCTTATACCCTCGTAAAATTGCTGCTAAAGTACCTGCTCCACCGCTCTCCTCTTCTATTACACTTTGAAAATAAATATCTCCTTTTAATTCAATACCCAGTTCTACAATCGCTTCGATTGCCAGCATAAGCGCCACATTGCCGCCCTTCATATCGGTTGTTCCACGACCATATATGCGATTCCCTACTTTTTCACCACTATATGGATGGTGTTCCCACTGATTCACATCACCTTCTGGTACAACATCGATATGTCCATTTAAAATCATTGATTTTCCATCGCCGCTTCCTTTTAACGTCGCAACAATATTTGGGCTATCTGAAAAATTCGTTCTTGGAGATACAAAATAAGGATGATCTTTCATTTTTGTAAAAGAAGGCTCCCAAATATCGAGATCTAAACCTAAYTCACGTAGTTTTTCAATGACAATTGCTTGCGCGCCGCTCTCATCTCCAGATACACTTTTTTCTTGAATTAATCGTTTTAAGAGCTTTACACTTTCTCCTTCATGACTTTCAATATAATCACACACTTGTTTTTTTAATTGCTCCATATTTGTTAGCTCCTCTCATTCAATCACAAGTAAATTAGAACTCACATGAAAAGATGCCTCCGTATTTCGTTTTACATCCTCTACTGTATAAGGGCTCATTAACTCTTGGAGTATTAAACCTTCAGAAGTAACTTCCATTACAGCCATATCTGTAATAATTAAATCCACGCACCTTTTCGACGTTAATGGAAGCGTACATTCTGAAACAATTTTTGCATTTCCATACTTATCAACGTGATTCATCACAACAACGACCCGCTTTGCTTTTTGCGCTAAATCCATCGCTCCGCCAATACCAGGAACACGCTTCCCGGGAACAATCCAATTTGCTAAATCACCTTTTTCACTTACTTGCAGTGAACCAAGTATTGTTACATCAAGCAACCCTTTTCGAATCATTCCAAATGCCGTGCAACTGTCAAAATAACTTGCTCCTGTAATGAGTGACGTCGGCAATCCGGCCGCATTACACAAGTTTTCATCTTCATTTCCTTTACTTGGCGTTGGGCCCATTCCAACGATACCGTTTTCCGCCTGGAACATAACATCTATATCTTCAGGCAAATGGTTAGGTACAAGAGAAGGGATACCAATCCCTAAATTTACAATCATTCCATTTTGAATTTCTTTCGCAGCACGCCTTGCTATCTTATCTCGTATTTCTACTCCCATACCCATTTCCAATTCACTCCTTCCGACGGCACAATATAATTTACAAAAACACCTGGAACAACAATTTCCTCAGGATCTAAACTTCCAAGCGGTACGATTTCTTCTGCCTCAACAATTGTAATATCTCCAGCCATCGCAACGTGTGGATTCATATTGCGAGCACTTTTATCAAACACAAGATTGCCAAACGGATCCGCCTTCTTCGCATATACAATCGATACCTCTGCAGTTAAAGCCGTTTCCACTAAATATGTTTTCCCGTTCATTTCGACTGTTCGTTTTCCTTCCTCTACAATCGTATCCATACCAACATCGACAAGAATTCCGCCTAATCCCATTCCACCTGCACGAATTCGCTCTGCTAGCGTTCCCTGAGGCGAAAACTCAATCCGTAATCGTCCTTCATTTAACTGTCTTCCTGCATTTGGATTTGAACCAATATGAGAAGTAATTAATGATTTCACTCGCTCATTTGTTACCAGGCGGCCAATTCCTACATCTGGAAATCCCGTATCATTTCCGATTAAATGTAAATTTTTAATTCCTTTTTGTGCAATAGCCTGTATTAATGATGGAGGGGATCCAATTCCGCCAAACCCTCCAAACATTAACGTCATATCATCATGAAACAACGACATAATCTCTTCAATTTCTTTTAATTTACCAAATGTATTTGTAATGGTTGTCATACGATACTGTGCCCTCCTTTTTGCATCATCTCTTCCACACTTTTCGCAAAAATCTCAAGTAACTCATCTAATTCAGAATATGTAGTTGTCATCGGCGGTGCAACAAGCAGCGCACTATCCTCTTTTCCTGCCTGCCCTGATACAGCTTGATATAAAAGAAGTCCGTTTTTCGCCGCGACTGAAATGAGCTCAGACGCTTTTGTAAACGATTGCAATTCTACTCCGATCAGGAGTCCTTTTCCGCGCACATCGGCAATAATTGTCGATTGCTGCTGAACTTTCTGCAATCCTTTTATTAAATATTCTCCTTTTTCAGCTGTTTTTTCAGGTAAGTTATGTTTCTCCATATATTCAATAACCGCTAAAGCTGTCGCGGCTGATAACGGGTTAGCACTTAGCGTATGCCCACTCATAACTGATCGCGATCCTCGTAAAATCGGTTCCATCACACGGTCACTCACAACCGTCGCGGCCATCGGTGTATAACCAGCACCTAGTCCCTTTCCTAACGTCATGATGTCCGGCTCCACGCCCCAGTGTTCCATCGCAAACCATGCCCCTGTACGCCCAAGGCCTGTCATCACCTCATCGGCAATAAATAAAATATCATAATGGCTGCAAATATCTTTAATTACCTTATAATATTCTTTCGGTGGTACAACCGCACCGCCTGCCGCACCAATAATCGGTTCAGCTATAAAAGCCGCAATATGTTCTGCACCAATTCGATCAATTGCTCGTTCTAACTCAGTCGCACAAGAAAGCTGACATGTCGGATATACCTTCTGCACCGGACAACGGAAACAATACGGTGCAGGTACAGTTGGATAATCTTCTAAAATAGACACAAATCGCTGACGACGAAGTGGATGCCCTGACATTGATAAAGCTCCCATCGTAATACCGTGATAACTCATCCAGCGTGACAAAATTTTATGTTTCCCTTGAATACCGCGCTCTTGAAAATGTTGAATCGCAATTTTCATAGCCGTTTCATTCGCTTCTGTACCACTATTCACGAAAAAACTCCAGTTCAAATCTCCTACACTTAAATCACTTAACTTCTTTGCTAACTTCTCAGCTGGCTCACTCGTAAATTGTGAGCGATACACAAAAGCAATCTCCTCTGCCTGCTTTTTAATCACTTCCGCAATCTCCGTTACGCCATGTCCGATACCTGCCGTAATCGCTCCTGACGAACCATCAAAATATTTATTACCATTTTGATCATACAAATACACACCTTTTCCATGTGAAATCATCGGATACGGCTGACCAACAAGTGGCTTAATTAAGTAATCGCGCATAGCGCTCCCCCATTTCTCCAATTTGTATATATATATGAAGAAAATTGACGTTTCTTTCATAAAAAAGAATCCTCTGCAAACGCAGTGAATTTATCAAAAAACTATTATAAAATATACAAATGAGTGCTAAAAATCAAAATGAAAATAAAAATTTAGAAATATAATAAAAGACCAAACCCTTTACCCCTCTTAAAAAAATCCTCCCTCCTATAAAAAATAAGCCTAAAAAACATACTACCTAATTATTTTTTCACCATACCATCAGCTTCGCTCAATTGCTGACATTGTGTAAACTTCGACGAAACTCCCGTCAATTTCCTTCCTATTTATTTTGTTTATCTGTCATATTTTTCAACAAATTTAGACAAATCCTTCAAAAAGAAACCTCCTATGATTACTCAATCATAGGGAACCTCCTATGATTACTCAATCATAGGG
>NZ_JBFTMC010000117.1:0-13149 GCF_056396765.1 Bacillus sp. 05T22 | reverse complement strand
ATCAAGACCATCTTTAATTCCCATAGAATATGCCTTTACTAAAGCTATAGGTGTTTTTAATTCATGGGTAATATCCCCCATAAATCGCTTCAAATGTTCATTTCTATTCGTTAAGTCTTGATGAGCTTCATGTAATTTATCACTCATAATATTAATACTATTAGCTAAATCACCAATTTCATCATTTGTTTTTACATTTGTTCTCTTAAAATCAAGATGAGAAATATCTTCTGCAACATCGCTTAATTCTTTCAACGGTGTTGTAATCGTTTTTGATAATATCCAAACAAGTACAATGACAAGAAATATTGAAAAACCAAAAATATATATATTAAATGTATTAAGTGTCTCAATTAGTTCATTCGAGTGAGCAATAGATACTCCCACTAAGATTAACATTTCATTTTTTGAAATAAATTTCGCAAAAAAACTCGCTTTTAGCTTCTCTTGATCATATAATTTATTTGCTTGTCCAGAACTCTTTACTTTTATTACTTCTTCTTTTGTAATCCAAAGTTTATTCAATGTCACTCTCTTTTTTATAAGCCCAGAGCGTAACGATTCATTAATTTCATCTTCTGTATTTTTTATTGGCGTGTAAACAATTGTTACGTTATTCTCATTCTCGATTTGATTTATAGTATCTGTTAATTGTTCAACAGGCAAAGACTGAATTTGATTTGTAATTGTATTTAACTTTTCCCGCGTTTTATATATATTATATTTCGGTAAAAAATAGTTCATCAATAATAATGAAATAGTAAATATAAGAATGATTGTTAACGATATACTGACAAAGAGCTTTTTACCAAGCTTATTCACGTTCATCCTCCAGACTGTAACCTAAACCACGATGCGTTTTTATAATATCCTCACCTATTTTTTTCCGCAACCTTCTAACATGTGTATCCACTGTCCGCTCATCTCCAAAATAATCAAATCCCCATACGATATCTAGTAACTTTTTACGTGTTAATATTGTACCTTTATGATTTAAAAAACATTTAATTAATTCTAACTCTGTTTTTGTAATTTCTAATTCTTTATCACTTTTATATACTTTATTCTTTATCAAATCTATTTTTAGATTTTGAACTTGTATGACTTCATCTTGATTCAGTAGTTTTTTAGCTCTTGTAAGTAAAATCCCTGGATGAAATGGCTTTTTCACATATTCATCCGCCCCGCTTTGTAAGGCCGCAAGTTCATCTTCATTTTCACTTTTAGCAGTAAGCATCAATACTTTCACACTCGAGTTCTTTTTTATTTCCTGGCATACAGTGATCCCATTCCTTTTTGGCATCATCCAGTCTAAAATTGCTAAATCAATTTTTACTTCATAAAATATTTSAAGTGCTTCTTCTCCATCCTTTGCTAAAAGAACTTGGAAGCCTTCCTTTTCAAAATAAGCTTTTAAAATTTTAAGCATATCCTGCTCATCATCTACGATTAATACTCTCACTCGTACCTTCCTCCATTAACGATCTATATGTGCCTTATAAATTGTAATCATTTTCATAACAAAGTAACATAAATTTCTTATTTTACTTTGTTATGGTACAACATTTTTGTTACATGAATATGACAAAAAATATTTATAGGATTTGAGGGAATAGTAAATATGAGGTGTTGTTCCATGTTTAAAAAAATAGGATTCATTTTTCTGTTTTCATTTTTATTATCAACAACTGTTCTCGCAGAAACAAATAAACAAATTGAAGTGTTTGATTGTCAAAAGGAAATGGTTATACAAAAACAGTCTCTAGACATAGAAATTCAAAAAGAAGCAATACAATATGCAAAATCAATTACCGGAGCATTTAAAAATCTAAACGTTGTCCCTAAAACTGGCCATATGATAAAAATCCCGTTGTCTAAACCTGTAGTCATTACAAATCAATGGATACATACAACAATAGATGAAGTTCTTGTACTCCTTCCACTTAACGAAAAACCCTATATCATGATTTTTGATGACGAAAACAATCCACATTTTTATTATGTGCAAGGTCATCCTGAACATTTATTGAGGCATTTAAAGGTAAAATCATAATTACTTATAAAAAAGAAAGATTCCATAAAGCATCGTCTACGGAATCTTTTTTTATAATTTCACATAATGGGTTGATCCTTTATGTTCTTCACTTTTCAGAAATCCATTTGAAGTATAAAATTGACTAGCTCGTTCTGTGTCTGTATACAGAACGACAATTTGAAAGTGCTCTTTCGCATCAGATAGTATCCTCTTTAATAATAAGTTTCCTAGCCCTTTCCTTCGATATGCTTTCGACATATAAAACCTTCGTAACC
This sequence comes from Bacillus sp. 05T22, assembly GCF_056396765.1. NCBI lineage: Bacteria > Bacillati > Bacillota > Bacilli > Caryophanales > Bacillaceae > Bacillus > Bacillus sp. 05T22. The sequence continues at coordinate 10,839 of NZ_JBFTMC010000117.1, read as the reverse complement.
GTCCAATTGTTTCATTTCTCGTATACGGATCTTTATTTAAGCCACCAATTCCAATTATCAAATTTGTCTATTAAAATTTGTGCACACGAAGCGGCATTGACCTTCCCAATACCACAGCGAGTGACAATAATCTCTTTATCCATAAATATTCCTTTATAAAAAGGCATTCTTGCAATTGTATATTCCTCATAAATATCTAATTTTTCTAAAAGTAAGTCTATTTCGATTTGCATTGCTCCAATAATACCGATTTTTTTCATTGGTCGTCTACCTCTTCTCGATTATATATGAAGTTTCTATTATAAAAAGTTAATGGACACTTTTTCTGACTCTCTCTGCCATAACTGATACTAGAAATTTTGGAAGTATCAACTGTCGTTTTATTCTTTTAGGTTGTGTTACTAACCTATATAACCATTCTGTACCAGAATCCCTCATTAGTTTTGGAGCTCGTTTTACCGTGCCGGATAAAATATCAATCATACCTCCAATACCAATAGATAGAGGGACTTTTAATTTTTGAAGATTTTCATAGATGAACACCTCTTGCTTAGGCGATCCTAATCCTACCAATAGCAAGTGTGGCTCGAATTGTTGAATTCGAACTTTGACTTCTTCTATCTGCTCATTTTTCACAAAGCCATGCTGTCCTTCGAAAACCGCATGTGGAAAACGTATTTTCAAATTTCCTAATGCTTTCTCATTACTTTCTGGTGCAGCACCAAAAAGAAACACCCGGTACCCCTCATGATTACAATACTCTATTAAATCATGAGTCAAATCCGCACCGGTAACACGTTCTTTCAATGTTCCTTTTAAAATTTTAGAACCGAGTATCACACCTATTCCATCTGCTGTTATTAAATCCGCGGATAGTAAAATATTTTTGAAACGTACAGATTCAGCTGAAGTTTGTTTAGCAGACATCACAATTTCAGGATTAGCTGTAACAATAAACTTTGGTTTATTTTCCTTTTCAGATAACCAATTTTTTAATATATCTATTACTCTCTTATACTCTAAACTACAAAATGGTATGCCTTTTATATACTGTTGTTCCATTTCTTACATACACTTCCCCTATGTGTTCTCTTATAATAAATGACTTAAACTTCCTCTTGTACAAGCTGTAAATACTCATCAACATCCTTATTTATTTGAAGCAATGCTTTCTTCCAAAATTCATTATCGGCAAGATCGATGTGAAAGTATTGTTTCACCAACTCTTCAACTGGACGCTTTCCTGTCTCACACAAGAATTTTTTATATTTGAAATGAAACTCACCGCCATCTTGTTTTGCAATTTCTAATAATCCTAAACTTAGTAGATAACCAAATGTATATGGATAGTTGTAAAATGGAACATTCGCTGTATAAAATTGACCATATTTCATCCAAACAAAAGGTTGATATTCTGTTAGACAATTTCCATAAGCTGCTTTTTGTGAAAGTATAGATAATCTCTCTAATTCATCCGCACTTAAAGGTCCTTTTTGACTTTCTTCATAAAATGTTTGTTCAAATTGAAATGAAGCTCGAATGGCCATTACATAATTAAAGCTGTTTCTGATTTTCCAACTAAGCAATAATTTTTTCAGTTTTTCACTTTCTGCTATTTTAACTAAGTAATCTACAAGTACCATCTCAAAGAAAATAGATGCTGATTCTGCCATACACATTGGAAGGTAGTCATCTAAAAAAGCAGTAGACTGCTCATTGCTCATTACATAAAAATGCCATGCATGCCCTAATTCATGAGCTAATATTCTTACACTATCAATTGTTCCATCATACCGTAATGAAATTCGAGATTCTCCTTCACTTAAAAAAGGAGCGCAAAATCCACTAGGAGGCTTATTATCTCTTGGCTCAGCATCAACCCACCTATTCGTAATGGCGCGCTGTGCAAATTGTGCTAGTTCTTCATCGATATCCTTTAAGGCCTCATATATATTTTCTACTGCTATTGAAAACGGAATTTGAACCTGATTATTTTCTTCCAATATCATTAAATCATGCCAAGTAAACGTCTCCTTACTTCTTTTATGAAACGCTATAACACTCGATAACTTTTCAAGATTCCCTTCAATAGCATTCCACATTTCCAATAATGCATTTTTAGAAATACCGTTTGCTTGAAGAGATTGTGACAATACCTCCTGTTCTTGTAACAGGTTACTTTTTAGGTTACGCAATCTACCTATTTGATTAAGTACGCTAGCAAATACTGTTTTCTCCTTTTCCAATGCCTCTGTAAGAGAAGAAAATGCCGCTAATCTTTCATGATGAGTTTCACCATTCATCGCAAGATAGTTTGCTTTTCCAAATGATAATATCTCGTTATTATGATGTACTTCTAATCTATTTCGTAATTGTATGTACATGTCTTCCCAAGCTTTTAATTCATTTTCTATAAAGTTGATATTTTGATTTTCGAAGAAGTCATTTTTTTCATGATTCGATTCTTGTAGTAATAAACGAACCTCTGTTTTCAAAGTATTTATTTTTGTGTGAGGTAAAGCAGCTGTAGATTCATCTGCGTGTTCAGCAGAAAGACAATAAAAGTAATACTCTGCCTTTTCAATTCTTTGTATAATTCTTGAGAGGATTACTGAGTCTCTATTTTCTTTATATGTTTCTATTAATTGCTCTATTATCCCTATTTCTGTAGAAAACATAGGGTCTTTTGATTCAGGATATAGCCTTTTCAAATCCCATCTCGTTGGATGATCGATAATTTGATTCATATTATAGCCTCCTGTTTTTACAAATAGTTACAATCTCGCATTCATTAGCTAATTATATATGATTCGGAACAATTTTCATATCTTCAAATATTCCGAATTTTAATCCGTGAATCCACCAATCCTGTGCAAATCAATTATTGTAAAATAAACTCAAAAAGGAGTGATCATAACCACTCCTTTTCCGTTCATAATTTACCGATATGTAAGTTGGCTAACCGTTATTCTGCCATTCTTTAAACATATATAACCTTATTTATTTCCAAATTTCATTCTATTTTATTAAAATAGATACTTATCCCATATATGGGATAATACTAAGTTTCTCTACGCTCCAACTCTCATTTTACACTGTCTTTCTCAATGACTTTACATAATGTACTGTAATTAAAATCATACCAATGGTAAATGCAACTATTGATACCAATAATATAGCAATAGATAATATACCTTGATCAACTAATTCTATAGACTTGAATGGTAAAGACCATATATATCCAAATCCCCACTTTACTTCTGAAAAAAGAAATAAACCGATTAAAGATAGGATTATATTAACAAATGTAAAAGTGATAGATGTTTTAATAAATAAGAATAATAAGAGTTGCACTGTAATAAGTGGAAGTGTCGCAACTACAGAAAGTAAAAATACTTTAATCATGAATAATAAAGGAAATGGATCTGTAAAATCAAAATACATTCCAAATAAATATAAGCTTATTAAAACTATTAAGTGTAGTGCAGAAAATAATAATACACTGGATACAACTTTAGATAAAACAATTTTAAAATTAGTATTTGGAGATAGATGCATTATTTTCCAATTGGTTTTGTTTTCAAACTGACACAGGAAGGCCGTTACCATCCCTGAAATAACAGGAAGAAAAAAACCAACATAGAAGAAAGATGCCAACATCCATACGCCCATCCAATCATTATCCAAACCATGATTATACTCTTTTACTACATATTTAGTATACATAATCATTGAATATATAATCGGAAAAAGTGCTAGGATGAATAATACAATTTGTTGCGGGTGTTTTCTTATTTTTATCCAATCGGAATAAATTAAATTTATCATTTGAGATCTCCTTTGTTAGTTTTTATTATTCATTTTAATAAATAAGATGTATCCAATTCCTAAAATGAGAATGGTAATAGGAATTCCTGCTAGCATGTACCATTTATCATATGACCATAATGTATTAAAAACATCTAGATTATTCACATAATTGATTKGAAAATATAAGATTTGATATGAAATAGGAAACCACCAAAGCTTAGTTGAACTTAATATATCGCCGAAAAGATACGAAGCTAGAGCTAGTGCAACGATCACTGATTGATTCGATAAATTAATGGATATAATGAACGCCAAGGCACAAAATGGAATACTAATAAGAAATGGATATAACGTAAAAACAAACACATGCTGCATTGAAACCGCATCCAAAGAAATACCTAAACCTGGAATTAATAACACTGTACAAATCATATGTATTACGGTTGTAATAATAAGAGCAACCATAACAATAAGGAACTTATTTACATACACACTAAATTTCTGTACTGGATACGTAAATGTTCTTTTCCACGTAGAATTTTTATATTCGACATTGTTTACACTAGCTATAATAAACACAATAAAAAAGTTTAAGATGTATTTTAAAAGTTGCAAATTTATGCCGAATATAGTTTCTAATTTAATAGTATGAGAATTACTATAGTAATTTAATCCAGCAAATTCACCTAATGCAAGTATAATAGGTCCTAAGATAACCAAAAACCAAAAATGACTTTTTCTATATTTTATATACTCAGTGGCTAATACATTTCTCATACACTTACAGCACCTTGTTCAACAATATCTAAATATGCTTCCTCTAAATTCTGCTTTTTAGTTTGGAAAGATTGAATAAAAATCTGATTCGTTACTAATAGTTGTTGAATATTATTCAGAGTTTTCTCATCATAATATTCAATACTAAAGATATTATTTTTTACATTGAATGTATAATTGGATTGTTTAAGTAGTTTATCAGTAAGAGTTATATTATTAACACTAACTTCAACAATATTTAATGATTGTTTATTTTTTAAAGAAGATAACGAACCTTGATATTTTATTTCTCCTTGATGAATAATCCCGATATGATCAGCCATTTGTTCAACTTCGCTTAAAATATGACTTGAAAGGATTATAGTAGAATTAAACATTTTTGGAGCTTTTTTTATGAATTCTTTCACTTCATAAACTCCCTGTGGATCTAAGCCATTAGTAGGCTCATCTAATATTAATAATTCAGGGTTATTTATGAAAGCAGCAGCTAATCCTAAACGTTGTTTCATACCAAGAGAATATTTTTTAAAAGCACGGTTTCGATCTTCATATAGTTTAAATAAATTCAAAAGTTCTTTTATATGTTCTTTATCATGAACATTTTTCATTTTAGAAGCAATTAATAAGTTTTCGTATCCAGATAAATGCTCATAAAAGGTTGGAGCTTCAATTAATGAACCTGTTTTAGATAAGATTTCTATTCTATTCTTTTGTATATCCATTCCCAATACTTCTACAGTTCCCTCATCAGCTTCTATTAATCCTAAAATGATTTTAAAAAATGTAGATTTACCAGCTCCATTCGGGCCTAATAATCCAAATATTTCACCCTTTTTTATAGTTAAATCAATCCCTTTTAAAACATGTTTGTCTTTATATTTTTTATGCAGACCTTTAATGTTTAAAACTTGATTATTCACAAAATCAACCACCTATCGTCTGAATTTTCCGTTAATTTTACCTATAAATTTTTCCTTACTATCCATTTTGGATAACCCAGGTAATGCTGATGCAATTAAGCTAGTTACGAAGTTACATGTATTAACTTGAGGTGTAGCCAGAATTGTTTCTGGACACACGTCAGCTGTACTAATTATCTTTTGTTACTTCTTTCATGTAAAACTGTTTGTTTCATCCACTGTAAGACAATTAAAGGCAACATTATTTTATTGAAATTAAATGATACTTGAATTTGTTCTTCTAACTCCCCATGTAAATATAATTTCTTTTGTAGCCCAAGTATACATTCTATAGTTTGCTCTTGTAATTTTTGGTACATAAATATTTTCGAATATTGGATACTTTTGTTTTTATTTATCAAATATCCAATAGCTAAGGGACCTTTTTGTTCACCAATTCCTGATTTAAATTCTTGAATATTAATATCTTTTAAATGAATAAAATAATCATTATTAAAATCAATTGAATAAGCACCAGGTCTAGATATACCATTTATAGCATTCGGTTGGAAAACAAACAGAATAGGTACTAAAGCTGTCAATGTTTGATTGTGAAATACTTCATATAGAATTTGTGCTAACGTATCAATATGGATAAACGGCTTAACTAGACTCATCACTTCTTTTTGGGGTATTTGTTTATTCAATGGATGTTTGTAAACACGATATGGCAATACGTTTGGTTTATTTGAAAAGATTTTTATATGTTGATCGTTCCTCCTACTATGATCCAAATGATAATTTATATTATTTATCATATTTATAGAATTTTTTGTTTCTAGCATCATTTTAACTCCCTCCTTACTGTTTGACTTTCTGTACCTAAAGTATACGTGTTCATTTATGTTAAAAACAATTAGTAAAATTCGATTAAAAAAATTGCAAATTACCACACGATTTAACCTTTTTATTTTACAAATTTTAAAGTATAAAAAGATTTCATCATCTATTTAGATGCCTTAGAGATAGTATTTTAAAAACAAATGTAAACACAAAAAGGAGTGATTATAATCACTCCTTTTTAGTACATCATTTACTGATAAATAAATTAACTAACCGCTCTACCATTCTTTTAACATATATAACCTTATTTATTTCCAAATTCCATTTGCCCATTCAGGATGATCGATAAATGGATTCCGGTTATGTTGATACTTTGTATAAATAATTTCATTACGCTTTCTCTCAATGTCATCAACAGGATCTTGCTCATTCCATTTTAGCAAAACAGATAGTTTTCCCATATATGGATCTTTATTGTTATTCACTCGCTCATTAAGTTCTAAATCTACTTCACCGCTATCCCCTTCATAACGAACAGCCATGTAAAATAACATTCTCGCAATATCGCCTTTTACACTATCACGAGGTTCCCAAGAATCATTATCGTATTTACATTCTGTCGCTTCTGGATGATTCACACCACCGTTATCAAAATCTAAGTTGCCACGTGAGCTATTGACAGATACATCTGTAGCTCTTAAATGATGCAAGTCCGTCCCTGGTCCTGCAGCCGTCCCAAAATCACCGTGCGATTTTGCCCAAACATGTTCTCGGTTCCAATTATCTACTCCTGAACCATTTGTAAATTTCCCTTGCGAACGCCCTGTATATAAAAGGAGCACATTATTTTTATTATTTGGATCTTCATCAGTATCCCTTAGCGCTTCCCAAACCGCACTGTATGATATCTTTGTATGATGATCAATAATGTTATGAAGCTCCTTTTTTAATTCTGAACCCGTTTTCCCCTTCGCGCTATTATAATATGTATCATCATAATTAGTTGCAGTTACCGCTTGATTTACTTTTGAAGATGAAGAAGCTCCTTCACCATATACGGTATCTGTAAATGATAGGGATGAAGAACCTAGAATAAAAAATGAAGAAATAGTAAAAATAGCAAGTTTTGTATTTCGGAACACCATATAAACATATCCCCTTTAAAATTTAATTTTAACTAATGAACGAAAAAATTTCTTTCTAAACACATGAATTAATTTAAAACTACATACACATTTTCTCTCTCTATACGTTAGAAAATTCTATTCAGCCTGTATAAATTTCCAAGCTTTTGGTGTATCTGCTTTCTTTCCTAACACAATCCAGCTCTTTCCATTACCATTTTCTTGATAATTGACTGGATAACCATCTGTATATAAGAAATATTCAGCTGAATTATTCGGATTTGGATACACTTTAAACTGTGCAGTATTTGCTTTTTGTTGCGCAAGATGTACCCAATTTGTCATGTTAGAGTAATTAAGAAATACGTAATTATCATAATTGGATTGCGTCATTTTCAGCAGTACACTTTCTCCTCGATGAAGGATACCATTATTATCTTTGTCAAATACAAACTGAACTGGTGTACCATGCACTTTATTATCATCTACGTGATTAGATAATAGTGCGTAGTCATTCCTTGCATACACTTCAAAGGTCAAACCTCTATTTAGAAACTCACTTGGTGCTACGACGTATTTTTTATTTTCTTGTATTGCTTCTCCCTTAGAGTCTTTCACTATAGTATTTTCTATATCTTCAGCAGCAGTTTTGCCAACAAATGTGTTAAACCATAAATGAATAAATCCCGCTGTATTTCTTTGAGCTTTTTCTAAACTTCTCTGAACAGCTGGCATAACTTCTTCTTGCCAAAGAGCATTGTTTCCCTTATTGTATTGAGATTTAATATTATCATTGGTAATATTCATAATTTCTGCCTTTGCAAGTTTAGCGGTTTCATGTATCCACTGTTTCGGATCATTAGAATCGACTAAATGATATGTTCCCTTGTCATCCTTCACTTCAAATTGTGTCTGGATAGTAGTCACATAATTCTCAAAAGCGCTATGAAACTTTAAGGCACTCATATCGACAGCTGTAAAATTAGCAGCGTGCATTGGCTGAGTAGCATCTGTGAAGTAGTGCGTCGCAACACCTAAATAATAAAAAGCTTGTTTTCGGTCATCCTTCTTAAAGTATTCACCTGCTAATTTAAAATATTTATCTCCTTGCGAGAGAGCTGTTGGTTCTTCTTCCCCTTTATAGTTCTTTCTCGTATCAGGATCATAGAAATGTGATTTCCATCCTCCCCTAATTAGCCCGTCAATGCCAATTGTACCTGTACCTCCATCGTTAAATTCATCAAGGTAATCGGCATCATAAAGACCTCTTTCAAATAACTCCTTATATTCAGGAGTATTTAAAAATTGCAATTCATTTTCTTGAACTGTCTTATCTTGATTACGACTCATAATTTGAATCGCATTTTGTGCAATCCATAAATGTGTACTTTCATTTGAATGATGCGGATGCTCTGCAGACCATCTTTTCACACGTTTGTGTTCTTGATGGTCTTGGTTTTCTTGTTTCATTACTTCTCCTATTCCACAAGCTTGTACTTCTGCTGGGATTACTACAGTACCAGAAGCTATCGCTGTGACAAGAGCCATTGTACATAATTTCTTTTTCATACGATTCTCCTAAATCTTAATTTCATCAATAACGTAAACGATTTCACCTTTAAGCAAAGATACCATTTTACATTATAAATGTAATTTAATAATAACCTATGTATTTCAATTTATTTATGCAATTATACATATTTAATTACTAGCTAAAAAAAGAAACAGTTCACAAGAAAAATCTCTATGTAACAAAATATAAAACAGAAGATTAAAAACGAGAGTACCTATCGTTTTTAATCTTCTGACACGTTAGCTAAGAAACCATTTCATTATTCTACTTAAATAAGCGACAGAACATATTCCTGATAGGAATTCCCCTTGTGTCAATCCTTTATGTATACGAATTTGGCGGATTCTTTCTCCAATTTGCATGTCTGTTCCCCTCTACCTTTAGTGAATCAAATGCTATTCTTAATCTAATACATTTTCGGCTGCTATTTTAAAATATTTTGCAGATCGTTTATATGCACGGCTATCATAAAGATGATTTCCTAGTTCAAGAGCCAACTCTCGAACTAAAGAATATTGCTTTTTTTCTAGCCCTATTTCAATTGCTTTTTCCATATTTTTCTCAAAACTATCATCATTTCCCCTTAGTTTAGATATTTGGGCTTTAAATCCATAGAGTTGAACATGTGCATAAGGTATATCACAAATAGATAGAATATCAAATGCATCATCTATCAGTTTATTAACAGTTTGCCAGTCTTTTCGCTCTATATGAATTTCTATTAAATTCCGTAGTATATACACCTTATCAGCTGTTCGCGGGAGATGGTCACTCAGTTCTAAACTTTTTTCATAATATGGAATCGCATTCGCAAAATCTTTCAAGCCTTGATAGATTTTCCCATAATTATATGCAGTCAAACATACATTCAAAGGATTGTTATTCGTCTTCACTTTATTTTCTGCTTGTTTCAAAGATTCAATAGCTTGTTCTGGTAGTTTATCCTTGTTATATTGCATTGCAAGAAGTATTAACACATATATTTTTTTTTGCTCATCATTAAATTTTTCATACAATTTATAGGCTTTTTTGGCATACATGCGACTAATACTTTGATCCTTATCAAGGTTCTGACGTACATGACTTATGTTGTAATATATATGAGCATGTTGCACCGTTTCTTCAGGACCAAGCATATTTTCAATCTTCTTGTAAATTTCATATGCGGTAACATAGTCTCCTTTATTAAAAAAGTATGCCCCTCTAGCCATTAGATAATATATATAATCTTCCTTATCTTGTGTTTCTATTTGTTCCGGAATCACTTGCGAAGCTTGATCAACAAGTGGTGTTACATATAATAAGTTATTGTTTCGAGCATGATAGTATATGAGAACACCATAAGTCTTTAATAATAAGGGAATTGAGTCTGTATCACGAATATACAGTTCTAACGAAGATAATTCTGTTTCCGTTATCCTTTTATCTTTTTTATACTTATCGCATATTTTAAGAATGCTAGATTCTACTCCCTCATTCTTTCCGTCTATTARAAAATCYGAATCAARATTSAGCTTTTGAGAAACCTTTTTTAAAAAWGAARWAGACGGTTTAACTTGTCCATTTTCTATTCTACTTAAATAAGCGATAGAGCATATTCCTGATACAAGTTCCCCTTGTGTCAATCCTTTATGTATACGAATTTGACGGATTCGTTCTCCAATTTGCATGTTTCTTCCCCTCTACTTTTTCAATGAATTAAATTTTTTTCCTAGTTTATTGTATTCTCAGCTGCCATTTCGAAATATTTTGCAGATTGTTTATACGCTCGATTATTATAAAAATACTTTCCTAGTTCAAGGGCAAACTCTCG
>NZ_JBFTMC010000116.1:0-22654 GCF_056396765.1 Bacillus sp. 05T22 | reverse complement strand
ATTTTACATAATGATCCGCTTATGGCAGCTGTAATGGCTTGGTTTTTGGCACAACTAACGAAAGTCATTTTTAAACTAGTAAAGACGAGAGAATTTGATTTTGCACAATTTTTTGCTTCTGGTGGAATGCCAAGCTCTCATTCTTCAACGGTTACAGCGTTAGCAACAGGAGTTGGCATGGTGGAAGGAGTTACGAGTGCAGTGTTTGCTGTAGCAGCCATTTTTGCCATTATTGTCATGTACGACGCTTCAGGAGTAAGGCTCGCAGTAAGTAAACAGGCGAAGATTTTAAATGATTTTTTTCATGGTAGACAAACAGAATATAAGAAATTAAATGAACTTGTCGGACACACGCCTTATCAAGTTGTTGTCGGAGCTATTTTAGGAATTGTTGTTGGAATTGGATATTGTTTATGAGCAGAATGTGTATTTACATGTTCTGCTTTTATTTGTTTTATACATAATTGCGTGCGAAGTGGAATATCGTATACGGATTTAGAAAGGGTAGGTGAAAAGGGTGTTATTATATGAAAAAGTGCGTGAGAAAGTTAAGAAGGAAATTACTGCACTGCAGGCGATGCAACAACAAGATGGCATGTGGTGCTTTTGTTTTGAAGGTTCACCGTTAACAGATTGTCATATGATTTTTTTACTTAAATTGTTAGGCCAAGATCAAGAGATAGAGCCATTTGTTGCAAGACTAGCATCTCTGCAAACAAATGAAGGAACTTGGAAGCTGTACGAAGATGAGCCTGTTGGTAATTTGTCAGCCACCATTCAGGTGTATGCGGCTTTACTTGCTTCTAAAATGTATACGAAAGAAGATATAAATATGAAGCGTGCAGAAGCGTTTATTCGGAGGCAGGGTGGGATTACAAAGGCTCACTTTATGACGAAGTTTTTATTAGCGCTTCATGGAGGATATGAATATCCTTCTTTATTTCACTTCCCAACACCCATGTTATTTTTACCTGAAGATTCCCCGCTTAGTATATTTGAGCTAAGTAGTTCCGCACGTATTCACCTCATTCCGATGATGATTTGTATGAATAAACGATTTACTGTGTCCAAAACGATTCTTCCTAATTTAGATTATATTTCAGGTGGGAGTAAAAAGCAGTGGTTCCGTGAAGAACGTTCACCATTGTTTCAAACGCTTCTTGGAGATGTGAAGAAGTTTTTATTATATCCTTTATCTTTGCATCATAAAGGGGACAAAGAAGTAGAACGTTTTATGATTGAGCGGATTGATACAAATGGAACATTATACAGTTATGCGAGTGCTACATTTTACATGATTTATGCATTCCTTGCACTGGGGCATTCCATTCAATCGCCGCTTATTTCCAATGCAGTATTAGGATTGAAAACTTATGTATGGAATATGGATAGGGGAACTCATCTTCAAAATTCACCATCTACAGTGTGGGATACCGCTTTACTAAGCTATTCGTTGCAAGAAGCAGGTGTACCACATGATCACCAAATGATTCAAAAAGCGACAGATTATTTACTGCAAAAACAACATAAAGAGAAAAAAGATTGGAGTGTGCATGCTCCATCACTAGACGCTGGAGGTTGGGGCTTTTCAGATATTAATACGACAATTCCTGATATTGATGATACGACAGCTACACTTAGAGCGTTAGCGCGAAGTAGGAAAGGGAAACAAAAAGTAGAAGAAGCTTGGAAAAAAGGAATTGAATGGATGAGGGGATTACAAAATATTGATGGGGGCTGGGCTGCTTTTGAAAGAGGTGTAACAAGTAAAGTTTTAACACATTTACCTCTTGATAACTCAGGGGACATGGTTACGGATCCGTCTACGCCAGACATTACAGGTAGGGCGTTAGAGTTTTTTGGAACGTACGCTCCAAAAGAGTTACAAGGTGACCCAAAAGATCGAGCGATTCGTTGGTTAATTCATACGCAGGGGAAGAACGGATCCTGGCATGGGAAATGGGGTGTGTGTTACATATATGGTACTTGGGCAGCTCTCACTGGTTTACGCTCTATAGGAGTTTCATCTAATCATATAGCTTTACAAAAAGCAGCTACATGGTTAGAGAGTATTCAGCATAGTGATGGAGGGTGGGGCGAGTCTTGCAGGAGTAGTATAGAGAAGCGATTCATTTCGTTACCTTTTAGTACACCATCACAAACAGCATGGGCGCTCGATGCACTTATTGCTTATTATGATACGGAAACGCCTGTTATTCGAAAAGGGATTTCTTATTTACTTACACATCTAACTCAGAATCAAGATTATCCTACAGGCATAGGGCTACCAGATGGATTTTATATTCGATATCATAGCTATCATCATATATTTCCACTCCTTACTTTTGCTCATTATATAAAAAAATATAGAAAATAAACCGAGAAATGATCTCGGTTTATTTCGTTTTTTATGGGTAGTAGGTCCCAATTGCAAAAGGATAAGGGCGAGATAGCGCCTTATTTTTGTTCTGACTGGCGTTTTTGACGTGCATCGGCGGCGTCAGCACGTGCGTTTGCTTCTAAATCATCATGATCAGCGAGTTCACGAGAAAACTCTACATCAATACCATCAGAAGTTTTGTTTCGTCCTAGGTGCTTTTTGTTCATTCGACACAATCTCCTTGTGTGTATGCTATGTTGCAACTTTAGTTTGACACAAATAGACTTTTTTATACAAAAAGGATTTAGAAAGGAAAGAGCCGAAATATACAGTATAAGTAATAGAAATGGGGGAGAGTAATGGAGTTTTTACATGGGAAAACAGCTGTTATAACAGGAGCTGCACAAGGGATAGGAAAAGAAATTGCTTGTACTTTTGCAAAGTTAGGTGCAAAGGTGTTAATTAGCGATGTAAATGAGGAGAAATTAAAAGAAACAACAAGAGAATTTTTAGACCAAGGATATGAAGTAAGTTTATACGCATGTGATGTGAGTAATCAAAACGAAGCGAAGTCATTAATTGAATACGCAGTTCAAACATTTGGGAAATTACATATTTTAGTGAATAATGCAGGGGTTACAAGAGATGCGATGTTACATAAAATGGAGAAATCAGCTTGGGAGCAAGTAATGCAAGTAAACTTAACCGGTGTGTTTTATTGTATGCAACCGGCACTTCTTTATATGAGACAGCAACAATTTGGACGTATCATCAATATTTCTTCCATTAGTAGGGAAGGGAATATTGGGCAAGCAAATTATGCTGCAACGAAAGCGGGTGTCATTGGATTAACAAAAACGGCAGCAAAAGAAGTGGGTGGATTTGGTATTACTTGTAATGCCATTTGTCCAGGGTTTATGGATACAGATATGACAAAAACAATACCAGATAAAGTGAAAGAGAAGATGGTTGGTGCAATCCCAGTTGGAAGAATTGGAACGCCACAAGATATCGCGAATGCAGCGGCCTTTTTCGCTTCAGAGTATGCTTCTTATATTACAGGCGAGGTATTAAATGTGAGTGGTGGCTTGCAAGTGTAAGAGATAGTTCCATATTTTTAAATATGTTACGGAATAAAATATTTGGGCTCTCTAAACGAGTTGTTACATAATAAGTAGAGCCTGACCAACTTTGGTCAGGCTCTTTCATTTAGTTTAGGTTCACCCAAACACTTTTCACTTCTGTATAGTTGTTTAATGCATAAGATCCCATTTCACGACCAAGGCCAGATTGCTTAAATCCACCGAATGGAGAAGCTGCATCAAATACGTTATAACAGTTTACCCACACTGTACCAGCACGGACTTTGCTGGCAATGTAATGTGCATTTTTCACATTTTCTGTCCATACACCAGCAGCTAAACCAAATGATGATTTATTTGCACGTTCAATTACTTCATCAATATCATTAAATGGCAATGCGGAGATGACAGGACCAAAAATTTCTTCTTTGGCGATTGTCATTTCATCATTTACATCTGCGAATACTGTTGGGGCAACAAAATACCCTTGCTCGTATGGTTTGTTTCCACCAACAAGTACTTCTGCACCCTCTTCAATACCTTTTTCAATGTATCTCATAACGCGTTTTTGTTGTTCTTCGGAAACGAGAGGCCCAATTGTAGTTTGAGGATCTAATCCTGCACCTTGTGTTAATTTTTTCGAATATAGAACAAGGTCAGCCATAACGTTATCATACATTTTCTTTGGAATAAATAAACGTGACCCTGCACAACATACCTGACCTTGGTTAAACATAACGCCAGAAAGTGCAGCTGGAATGGCACGAGATAAATCAGCATCTGGTAGGATGATATTTGGTGATTTGCCGCCAAGCTCTAACGTAACTCGTTTCAGTGTTTCAGATGCTTGTCTCATAATTTGTTTACCGACAGGAGTCGAACCTGTAAATGCAATTTTATCAACGAGAGGATGATTCACAAGAGCTTGTCCAGCTGTTTCACCGAATCCTGGTACGATGTTAACAACACCTTTTGGGAATCCAGCCTCTTCAAATAATTCAGCTAAGTATAGAGCGGAAAGAGGTGTTTGTTCCGCTGGCTTCAACACGATTGTACAACCAGTTGCAAGAGCAGCCCCCATTTTCCACATTGCCATTAGAAGAGGGAAGTTCCATGGAATAATTTGACCAACGACACCAACTGCTTCATGGCGTGTATAGTTGAAATATTCTCCAGAAACTGGAATTGTTTGGCCGACGATTTTTGTAGCCCAGCCAGCATAATACCGCATATGTTCAATTGCAAGCGGAATGTCTGCTGCTAATGTTTCACGAATTGGTTTTCCATTATCCAACGTTTCAAGTTGTGCAAGTTCCTCTTTGTGTTCCTCCATTAAATCTGCAAGTTTATACATAAGACGGCTGCGTTCAGCGCCGCTCATACGCGACCAAGGTCCTTCATCAAATGCAACTCTAGCAGCTACTACAGCTTTATGAATATCTTCGCGACCAGCTTCGGAAACAATCGCAAGTGTTTCGCCAGTTGCTGGGTTAGGAGTTTTAAATGTCTTTCCGGAAGCGCTTTCGACGAACGCCCCATTCACATATAATTTTTTTGTTCCTTGAAGAAACTTTTCTACTTTTTCATGAAGATTTACAGCTAGTTGACTCATTGTATAACCCCCTTGAAAATATAATGTAAACGCAGTACGAGACGGCGTTTATTCCAATAGCAAGGTTGTAAAGAGACTAGGTGAAAGACCTCTAATTTTAATCATAAATAAAAAATACTGAAAATTCAAATTTTATTTACGTTACAATTGTAAAAGATATGTAATAAAGAATTGGATTCTACATAATTATAAAAATTCCTGTTCGTTTTTGTTTTCTAGTAGGAAAAACTAGAAAAACAGTGGTACAATTATACATCGTGAGAGGAGGGGGAAAATGAAGAATCAACATGATGACCCACGTTTTCGAATTGCCCATAGAGAAGCGTTAATCGGTCTTGGACTTGCTTTTATTAATTTTATAATATGGTATGGTTTTGCTTATGGGCTTGGTAGTAAGGATCCAAGTGAATATACATATGTATTAGGTTTTCCAGCATGGTTTTTTTATAGTTGTATAGTTGGATTTATTGTAATGGTTATCCTTCTTATTTTAGTTGTACGTTTTGTATTWCAAGATATTCCGCTCGATGAGGAAGAAAAAAGTGAGGAATGATAGATGAATTGGTATGTAATAATTCCAATGATAATTTGTTTTATCGTTGTATTTTTAATTGGTGTATATGCATCAAGACGTGTACAAGCAACGGCTCATAATAAATTTTTACAAGAATATTTTCTTGGAGGTCGTGARCTAGGTGGCTTATTATTAGCTATGACAATGATTGCTACGTACGGTAGTGCGAGTAGCTTTATTGGGGGACCTGGTATTGCATACAATATGGGACTTGGATGGGTATTGTTGTCAGCGATCCAGGTTGTAACGGGTTACATTGTCTTGACAGTACTTGGCAAAAAGTTTGCGATCATTGCAAGAAAAATGGAAGCAATTACGCTTATTGATTATTTAAAAGGAAGATATAATCATAAAGCAGTGGTCATTCTTTCAGCACTATGTATTATTATCTTTTTATTTTCAGCAACAGTTGCCCAGTGGGTTGGGGGCGGAAGGTTAATTGAATCGTTAACAGGCCTTTCGTATACAACGTCTTTATGTCTTTTTACATTTTCTGTACTTGTATACGTTTTAATTGGTGGATTCCGTGCTGTTGCTTTATCCGATACATTACTCGGCATGATTATGTTAGCGGGTACAACAATTATTTTAATTGCAACGGTGATTGCTGGAGGCGGAATTGAAAAGATTATGCAAGAACTCGTTCAAATTAATCCGAACTTAATTACGCCGTTTGGAGCGGATGGTAGTTTAACAAAAACGTATGTGACATCATTTTGGATTTTAATTGGTGTTGGTGTTGTTGGTTTACCGCAAATTAGTGTACGAGCGATGTCTTATAAAAATTCAAAAGCAATGCATCAAGCGTTAATAATTGGCACAGTTGTTGTTGGTACAATTATGATTGGCATGCATTTAACAGGTGTGTTTGCTCGCGTGGTGCTCCCAGGCGTAACTGTACCAGACAAAGTAATGCCACTTCTTGCACTGGAAGTATTACCACCTTGGCTTGCTGGAATCTTTTTAGCTGCCCCAATGGCAGCAATTATGTCCACTGTAAACTCACTATTACTACTTGTGAGTTCTTCAATTATTAAGGACATATATGTAAATTACATAAATGAAAATGCCGCTGACACGGTTATTAAAAAAGGAAGTTTGTGGATTACTGGCATTGTCGGCTTACTCGTGTACGCAGCAGCTATTAAACCACCTGATTTCTTAATTTGGTTAAATTTATTTTCTTTTGGTGGATTAGAAGCAGCTTTTATTTGGCCGATCGTTTTAGGGTTATATTGGAAGAAGGGAAATGCAACTGGTGCACTTGCTTCAATTCTCATTGGTGTTGGTTCTTATATGATATTTCATCTTTGTTTCCCAAAACCATTTGGTCTGCATACGGTCGTGTTTCCCATTTGTTTTGCTTTCATTGCGTATGTAATAGGTAGTATGTTAACGTCAAATAAAGTGAAACTTTAATCAGTGGGAGGCTTCATTTCCTAGCTAACTTCTTTGTTTTGGCTGAATTTTGAGGTGGAAGTGTTACTGTCCGCAAATAGCGGGATAAAGTACCATAAAGATATAGGTTTGAATAAAATATACAAGTTGGATAGGTTCTATATTTTTTAATCAATGATAGAAAAAGATGATTAGGTTGGGGCAAAAGAGTTTATGCTCCAACCAAATAAATTTGTTGGAAAAATAGGCAATATAAAAAGTAGGGCTCTTATAGATTCAATAAGAGCCCTACTTTTTATAATTAAAAACTTAATTATGATGCGAATTTATGTGTAGGATAGGTTGGATAGTTATTTTTGTTTTTATGGAAAGTTTCTGAAAAACAAATCCGTCTAGACCGACACGCCCAGCGTTATGTCCTGCTACTAAAATAAGTATAGACAATAGTATCATATTTGGATTTGTACTTACAGTTCCACTTAAAAGAAAAGCAGTGTTTATAATAATCCCGAAAAATACAGCGGTTTTAGTTAGCCTTCCTAAAAGAAGTCCAAGCCCAACTAAAATTTCTCCCCATTGTACGAGAAAGCTAATTGAACTACCCCCACCTTCACTTCGTTTAGAGGAGGGGGTCTTCTCGGTTAAAATGATAAATAAAGCTTTTTTGTTATTACGTAAAAAATCAATAAACATAATAAATTCCTCCGATACATAATAAAATGTATTTACAAGTTTATTCTGTATTTTTGTGAATCGAATCACAATGAACGAAATTTGAACAAATGGTTTAATCCAGTGGCTTTTTGAATAATTCATCGTTTATTCAAAAAGCAGTGTGTGAATACAGTGTGATTTTAATTTATCCCGCATTAACGGGCAGTAAGACCCCCACCTCAAAATTTGGCAAAAGCAAAGAAGTTAGGTGGGGGATATGCCCGTAAAAGCCCGATTGGTTCAACTAATAATCAGTGGGGGATGAAGAAACCCCCCCACTGATTACAGTTTCACTTTATGGCGTATATGGTTTGAAAAATAGTTAACATGTATTTTGGTTTATACCATAATAAGAGGTGAAGGGATGGGGGGGAAGTGCCATGAAAAAGGTGCTTTTTTTAGGAGATCCAGGTATTGATGATTCTTTAGCCATTATGTATGGGCTATTACATCCTGAGATTGAAATCGTTGGGATTGTAACTGGATATGGAAATGTAACACAAGAGCAAGCAACGAGCAATGCTGCGTATTTAATGCAACTAGCAGGCAGAGAGGATATACCAATTATAAATGGAGCAAAAATGCCGTTGTCGGGTGAATTTATAACATATTATCCTGAAATTCATGGAGCAGAAGGGTTAGGACCAATTCGCCCTCCAAAAACCATTCAACCAAATATTAAATCGTTTTGCACAATCTTTGACATTATTAAGCGTTATAAAAAAGAAATTATTATTGTTGATGCAGGAAGATCAACAAGTTTGGCAACGGCGTTTATTTTAGGGAAAGATATAATGAAAGATGTAAAAGAGTATTACTGTATGGGTGGAGCATTTCTTGTTCCAGGGAATGTTACGCCTGTAGCAGAGGCGAATTTTCATGGCGATGCACTTGCTGCAAATGTTGTGACACACTACGCAAAGAATTTGACACTAATTCCACTCAATGTTACAAAGGATGCTATTATTACACCAGAAACTGTTCAATATATAACAAAACATTCAAAAACAAAATTTAGAGAATTAATTGACCCTATTTTTAAGTATTATTATAAAGCATATAAGAAAATAGATCCGAAAATTACTGGAAGTCCCATTCATGATGTTGTTACGATGATGGCAGTTGTAAATCCCTCTATTATTGAATATGTATACCGGAAAGTAGATGTGGACTTAGAAGGTAGTGCAAAGGGGGAAAGTATTGCTGATTTCCGACCGCAACCTGATGCAGTAGCTCTTAAAAATTGGGTGAGAATTGGATGGAAATTAAATTATAAGAAGTTTGTTGAAAACTTTGTTCGATTTATGACATAGACATAATAGGAGATTACAAGTTACAATAATAGAGATAATTATTTAGACAATTGTCTCTATTATTTTGTTTATAACTGTATATAATAGAGAAAAGATATAAATTAGGAGAGGGATTTCACTTGAGAAAAGTTATAATATGTGCAGGAATCATTGGTGTATTCATAGTACTTATATCCGGTAACTTTTTAGTGAAAAAAGTTTGGAGTTCCAATAATGACGATGCTCAATATGTTGCCTCATTTGTTGAAGAACATAAAGATGAAAAAAATAGTGCCCTACTTATAAAGCGAAATGATAAAGTTGTTTATTCTGTGAATCCAGATGTCGTGTTTTACAAAGCCTATCACTTCCTTCACATCAACCGTTATTTCCTATTGTTTCTTCTCTATACATTCCGGGATATTTGCAGAAGGAACTGCATATTCCAAAATCTAAATTAGAGAAAAAGTTAAAAGAAATGTCTTCAGAAGAATATCGTCGTTATGCCATGTTAATACATGAACGGTTAAAAGAGAAAGGACCGTTATTACAAAAAGAAATTCCGCTCTATTTAGAAGGGAAATATGAAAAAATATGGTCAGATAGGCTGCCAGCTGCATCCGCAAATGATTATATGGTGCTTCTGGAAAAAGCGAATCATAAAAAAGGATTTACAAAGGCTGGAGAAAATGAGTGGGCAAATCTCGTTGAAACGGACATGAAAGCAAAGAAGTATCGTAAGTCATTCCGGCATGCTGGACAAAAAAATGGGTATACACCATGGACATTAGCAAAAGCAGTTTATGCCACTGATAAACTTGGGAATTGTACAGAAATTGTATTTTTAGCAAATCAATTGGATGAAGATGATAGTACAGAGCTTCGTAAGCACTTGCTAAATTTACATTTCCAGGTGTTAAAAAGTGAAAAATATGATGCCACTGTTATTAAATAAACCCGATGCGTGAAGCATCGGGTTTATTTTTATCCTGTAAAGGCCCGATTGGTGAGGGCTAATAATTAATGGGGAGATGAAGGGATTTCCCACTAATTATAGTTTCACTTTATACAAGCACCTTTTCAAAAGCTCAGGGTATGATGATTAGTAATAACTGGGCGAAAGGAGAAAAGGTGATGAAACAAAATAAGGAGGAATTTATAAAGGGTGAGGGCGCTGATTTCCCTGGGGAAACCTATGCAAATTGTGTGCTACAGCATGTGTTTCAATTTCAGCGAGATTACTTATTGCAAGAGATGTTTATGATTCATCGTGCTCATATTATCATGCTTATTGAGCAAAAATTAATGAAACAAAAAGATGCAAAAGTTATTTTAACAGCGTTAGAAAAAGTGGCACAAATTCCAAAGAGTCAATTACTGTATGAGAAGGAGCATGAAGATCTCTTTTTTTTAGTGGAGCATTTAATTGGGCAAGAAGCAAATCATAATTTTGTAAGTAATATGCATATTGGCAGGAGCCGGAATGATATGGGGGTCGCGATGTATCGGATGAGTTTGCGTCGCTATTTACTCCGTTATATAGAGCATTTTCTTCTTTTACAAGAAAGTATGTTAGAAATTGCGAATGAACATATGGAAACAATCATGCCTGCTTATACGCACACACAACCTGCCCAGCCGACAACATTCGGTCATTATATGTTAGCAATATATGATACAATGCATCGGGATTTAGAGCGTGTTTGGAAGGTATATCATCTTGTCAATCAATCTCCTTTGGGTGCAGCTGCTCTATCTACTACAAGCTTTCCTATAAATAGACAGCAGGTTGCAAAGTTGCTCGGTTTTTCAAGTGTTATTGAAAATTCATATGACGCTATTGCAAGCGCAGACTATTTATTAGAAACAAGCGCGACACTTATGGTAGCGATGACGAATAGCAGTAGATGGCTCCATGATTTCTTACTACTAGCAACAAAAGAATACAATGGGATTACTGTCGCAAACCCATACGTACAAATCAGCAGTATAATGCCGCAAAAACGGAACCCTGTTTCCATTGAACATGCTCGTGCTCTCGCTAGCAGTGCACTTGGAGAAACTTTCACTGTATTTCAAATGATTCATAATACACCGTTTGGAGATATTGTTGATACAGAAGATGATTTGCAGCCTTATTTGTATGAAGGAATCGAAAAGGCAATTCGTGTGTTTTGTATGATGAATGCAGTAATTCGAACGATGAAGGTGGAAGATGAAGTTTTAAGAACTCGCTCGTTTCAACATGCGATTACAATAACAGATTTTGCAGACGCATTAACAAAAAATTATAAGATTCCTTTTCGGCGTGCTCATCGTGCTGCAAGTGATATTGCAACAATGTCTATACAGCAGAAAAAAGAGTTACATGAACTGAATTTCACAGAAGTAAATATATATTTACAAGAAAACTTTCATGTAATACTTTCAGAAAAAGAATGGGATGATATTATATCACCAGAATCATTTGTTGAAAAACGGACTGTATATGGTGGGCCGAGCAAAAAAGAAATGGTACGTATGATTCAAAAGAGGAGAGAGTGTTTTAAGAACGAAGAAATTAAATTCGAAAGGGAAAAACAACGGATCTCACAAGCTGAAAAAGAAGTAATGACGATAGTCTTGAATATTATTGAATCGTAAAAGCAGGATTTAATGAATGAATCGCCAATATTCTATTTAAATATAAAAATATAAATCCAAATAAACCCCTTCTTTTTAGGTGAGAGAGAGTATCCGGCCATGCATAGAAACGGTCAGATCCTTTTCCTGCCTCATGCCAAGTTAAAACAGAGAGAGAAAATGAGTGTAAGTCACCTTTTCTTCTTCGTATCAACGACTTATATGTCGAAAAATCAAAAGGGATTTATATAGAAAGAAGAGATTGTCGATGATTCAATTACAGGTATATGAAGATGTTTCTTATTTTAAGAAGGAAGTCACCCCCATTTTGGAAATGAATGAGCAAGAAAATAATTTATTGTTAGGGGTGTTACAGTCTACGGAGAATCCGTTGTTTATGGCAATAGCAAAGCAAAATGAAAAAATTGCTCTCATACTTCTTCAAACTGAGAAAAAGCAAATGATTGTCGCTAAATCCGAGATTTCGCAAGAGGCTATAGAGGGGATAGCGAAACAATTAACAAAGGTGTATCCAGATATACCGGGATTGATTGGTGAAAAGCGAGTAGTGAAACAATTAGCTGAAGAGATTGCAAAATTAGAACAAAAGAAGCTTTCTATTCGTATGAATCAAGGTGTGTATGAATTAAAAAAAGTAAAGAGGCAATGGGGGGAATATGGAGTTTTCCGGCGAGTAAACAGCGTTGAACTACCATTAATTGAAAAGTGGGTGCACCAATTTTGTGAAGATGTTCATTTGCCCACTACGGAAGAAAAAGCAAAACAAACTGCAAATACATTAGTAAGTACAAATCGGTTGTTTGGATGGGAAGTAGATGGGAGATTAGTTTCAGTAGCTGCAATTACAAGGCCTACTAAGAGTAATATTACAATCAATTTTGTATATACACCGAAAGAAGAACGTAAACAAGGGTACGCTTCTAATTGTGTAGCTGCTCTCAGTCAGCTCATGTTAGACCGAGGTTATAAAACAACTACTTTATATACAGACTTAGCAAATCCAACGTCGAATAAGATTTACCAAGAGATAGGATATGAACCAATAATGGAATCTGTATTAATATTTTTAGAACCGATAAGATAAAAGGCTCGCTTATATGCGAGCCTTTTGCTATGAAACTATTTTTCATCAATGCGAAGTACGCCGCCAGATTCGAAATGGGGTGTATCTAAAAGATGGATAATCGCTTTAGCGACATATTCAGGGGAGAGTAATTTTCCTTCTTCTTTTAAAGCGATAAATCGATCTAAGTTAGTAAAATCTTCTTTTTCTGTTTGCCGAATTTGTTGCTGCATGTCTGTGTCAACAACACCTGGGGCAAAAGCAATTGTTTTTACTGGATATTCTTTTTCAGCTTCCTCTATAGCGACACATTGTGTAAACATGTTCACGCCAGCTTTCGTTGTACAATATGCTCCCCATCCAAAGTATGGTTTTTGACCGGCTCCTGAAGAAATGTTAATAATACGTTTGTCCACGTTCCAATTTTTCGTATGTTTCATAAACGAAGAAGTAAGGATCATCGGTGCAATTAAATTAATTTGTACATTTGCAATCAAAAGTTCACTTTCTGATTTTTCAATCGGTTTCATTGGTGCGAGGGTACCGGCATTATTAATCAAATGGATAGACGATATGTTTTCTTTTTCAATGGATGAAAAGATTGTTTCAAAATGAGTTTCTAGATTATGTACATCTTGGAGATCGATTGAGTGAAATGTTAAAGGAATATCTTTTTGTTTTGCTTTTTCAATAAGTTTTTCATTTTGTCTTCTAGAAATACAAATGAGTCGTGTATTTTCCTCTAATAATTGTGTAGCGATTGCCTCGCCTAATCCTTGTGAAGTACCTGTTACAATGACGTAGCGCATTTCTTTAAAACTCCTCCCATATATGTAATAAGTGGTGTCGATAAGGTGTTTTATCTACATGGTATAGTATAGAGCATCTTATATAAAGAAAGTAATCTTTTGAATAAAATGTTGTTTTCAAGATGTACATGCTGGAATAAATCAGATTCAAAATCTTCTAGACGATTATAAACCATACGATATGTGCGGCATGCATGCTCTGGGGGAGTAAAATCATTTGTAATGATTCGTAATTCTTTTATAAGATCGCCAGCTCCATCATGCTCTTGTTCTAATTCTTCAAGCCTTTCAATTGCCAAAATTAAATTTTCTTGAGATGAATTTTGTTCGTATTTTTTGATAAGCGGGAATACAAGAGTTTCTTCTTTTATTATATGTTGTTCAAGTTCTAATTTTAATTCATGAAAAAGTCGGTGAACGGTACTTAAATGCGACTCTGTTTGACCATGTACGCGAAATACTTTTGTTACATATGGGCTCAGCTGTGGCAATTCTTCTTGAATATATCGATGATGTTTTTGGATAATATGGTCAATTAGTATAGAAAAATTAGCCTCACTCCAGTTTGTAGATTCATTATTTTTTGATTTATATAAAATATATTGTTCATTTAATAGTTTTAAAAGTTCATCAGGAGAAATTTCTTTTGTTTGTGTCGCTATTTCAATTGTTTTGTCCCCGCCACAACAAAAATCAATACGATGTTTTTTAAACAAATCACTTGCTTGTGGAAAAGTGGTAACTATTTCACCAACAATAGATGTTTTAGTAAAAGGTGTAGCCATATGAATCACTCCTCTGTTCATTTGTATGTTTTTAGCTTAATGGATAAGAAAAGAGATCGAGGTGATTATAATCACAAATATAATGTAGAATTCATGCATGTTTTGTAGATGCGGGGAGGAGTTGTTCAATCTGTTTGAAAAAGTAATGGTGGTGATTCTTCTTTTGAAAATGATATTTCATTGTTACAAAAATGTGAAGTCTGACGACATACAATAAAAACCATTGACATACATATCTGAATTCAGTATTGTATTCAGGTATGTGTTCAAAATCAGGAGGTTTTTATGAGTAATCAAACTACACATCATGTAAAAATGACAACAGCGGATCCATCTGGAATTGGTCTATTTGGATTAGCAATGGTAACACTTGTAGCATCATCACAAAAGCTAGGATTAACTGATGGCGTTTCATTTGTATTACCATGGGCAATCTTTTTAGGAGGATTTGCACAACTTTTTGCTTGCGTTCACGATGCAAAGCATAATAATACGTTCGGTACAACTGCTTTTGGTGCGTATGGTCTATTTTGGTTAGGTGTTGGGACATCATGGTTAATTCAACTTGGTGTATTTGGCGAAAAATTGGCACAAGCTGTAGATCCAAAGCAACTTGGTGTTGCATTTATTGGGTATCTAATCTTTACAATTTTTATGACTATTGGAGCAATGGAAACACATAAAGTATTATTTATGATTTTTGTACTTATTGATTTCTTATTTATCGGTCTTTCATTTAGTACTTTAGGTGTTATGCCACATGCTATGCATAACTTAGCAGCGTATTCTGAACTATGTATTTCATTACTATCTTTCTATGGTTCAGCAGCTGCTGTATTAAATACACATTTTGGAAAAGTTGTATTACCAGTAGGAAAGCCATTTGGCATTTTTAAAAAATAAAAATAGAGGAGCACGAATGACAAGAAGAGTCATTCGTGCTTTTTTTATAGCGTGCCCAGTTAAGCTAAGTATTGCTTACTGGTGAAAGTCTAGGTAAGAACCAATTCGCCTAGTAGCTGCTAGGCAACTAATGGAGAAATTCTAAAGTTGAAGCCCTGTGACAAAATAACCTCTAATAGATAGCCGAATTGCTGATTGTCTAAAGGTTGATAGGGAAGTTGAATAAGTAAACAAGTAAGTGTATTTAATGCGGTAAGGAGAAAAATAAAAAAGATAATCAATTGTAAAAAGGGGTGTCAACATGGCGGAAATTTTAATAGCATTTGCAAGTATGTCAGGAAATACAGAAAGTATCGCTGATTTAATTAAAGTGAGTTTGGATGCATTTAATCATGAAGTGGAATTGAAAGAAATGGAAGGGATGGACGCAGAAGAACTATTAGAATATGATGGTATCATTTTGGGGTCTTATACGTGGGGAGATGGGGAACTACCATTTGAAGCAGAAGACTTCCATGATGATTTAGAAGGTATAGATTTAGCTGGGAAAAAAGTTGCTGTATTTGGATCTGGAGAATCGAAAGTGATGCACTGGGAGGAAAATGTTGTGTAAAATGTAAAAAAAAATAGAGAATTTAGCTTTACTTTTATTATATTGGTATGATATAGTGATTATAAACCATTTTACTTTTAATAATATAGAGATTTAAATGAGCTGTAACTTCAGAAGAGGATAGCAATGTTAAATCTCCTCTGCGGTTGCAGTTTTTTAATGTCGTTATTATTGTTGTAAAGTGGTCGAAAATGAATATGTACATATAGGTACATTGTAGGAGGATTTTTTCATGCAAAACGGTAAAGTAAAATGGTTTAACTCAGAAAAAGGTTTCGGATTCATCGAAGTTGAAGGCGGAGAAGACGTATTCGTTCATTTCTCAGCTATCCAAGGCGACGGATTCAAAACTTTAGAAGAAGGTCAAGAAGTTACTTTCGAAGTAGAACAAGGTAACCGTGGACCACAAGCTACTAACGTAGTTAAGAAGTAATTGAATTGAAAAGAGAAGGGCTTGCCCTTCTCTTTTTTTTATTGTGCCTGATTCATTTCATTCTTTCGAATGTATGTTTATCCCGCTATTCGCGTACAGTAATACGCTCACCTCAAAATTCGACGAAAGCAAAGAAGCTAGACGAGAGATAAAGCAAACCTCGCTGATTAAAGCTTTACTTTATATACAAAAAAATTTAGTTATTTTGACTGAATATTCAAAAAATAAATCTCAGGATCTTTTTTATAAATTTTGTTTTGTGTATTTGTACAGTGGGGAATATATAATTAAAAATATAATCAGATAAGGAAGAGGGATATGACTTGAATGAACTTAAATATTATATTGTCTTTGATGTTGAACGGAATTTTCGACCTTATAAATTGCAAGATCCCTTGGAAGTGGTTGATATTGGGGCAATCAAGGTAGAAGCAAGTACAATGCGTATAATAGGACAATTTTCTTCACTTGTTAAACCAACCGCACCTCTAACTCGCCATACAACAAAATTAACAGGCATTACAAAGCAAGATCTAAAAGAGGTAGAAATGTTTCCAGAGGTAATGGAACGATTTCTTCAATTTGCTGGGGATGATTATATGTTTATAACATGGGGAAAGGAAGACTATAAATTTCTTGCGCAAGATTGTAAGCTACATCATATAGAATGCCCTAATATAGAGAATGAGAGAAAATTTGATTTGCAAAAATTTGTATTTCAAGCATATGATCAATTATTTATACATACACCAAGTTTAAAATTTGCGGTGGAACAATTTTCTTTAGAATGGGAAGGAAAGCAGCACCGTGCCTTTGCAGACGCTAAGAATACCTTGAATATCTTTCTTAAAGTATTCAAGGAAAAGGATATTTATAAGCGGTATAAACGAAATGAAGAACTCGTACTTGTAAAGAATGGTTTATTAACTGAAAAAGCAAAAAAGAAAATGAAAAGATGGGTATTTAAAGAATTAAAGAAAAAAGAACACAGTCCATTTACTTGGGATGATTTTCAAAATAGCAAGACATGGGGGAATATAACGGAACGATATTATATTGATAATAACACAATACGACTTTTACAAAATTATTTTACTATGGCTGTAAAGAAAGGTGAGCAGCAGTTGCGAGTGTTAGAAGAGATAAATAACAAAATAAATGATGCATAGTCAAAAGTTAAAAGTGTTCGTGTAAATGAATATAAAAAAATTTATTTTTTTAGTCGAGCTTCTTTGATTTGAAGAACGATGATTATAAATGTTAGAATTTTCCGGAATTTAATGTATGAAATTGCATTGTTTTTTGAGTTGAATAGATGAAAAAATTGTACTTAGTAATAAGTGTGCTTCTAAATTTTATTTTTGGTTTTCTTTTTGGGTATGCTCTTTTAGGGGTATTAATAACTGTTTATTCAATCAATTGTCTATTTAATGGTTGCTCAGATATGGTAGAAGAAGAATGGGTGGGTATTGTTATGGGTTTAGTTATTACTTTGACAATAAGTGGTATTCTTTTTCCGATGATTATATTTACGAACAGAAAGTTTTTACATGTTGTGAAGATGAGAAAAAAACATTATTTCCTTGTCATTTCCCCTTTTTTTATTCTAGGTACTTTTTTTAGTTTTTATTTAAGATCGAACCATAGCGGTCCATTTTAAAGAAAGTGCGGCATTTCCCGTGATTATTCCCCTCTCATCAGTTGTTTCTTACGGACAATTCTCCTTGAGCTGTCTTCCTTAAATTCTGATATATTTTATTGTAGTTTAAAGATAACTGCTTTTCTTCAGTTCTAGTAGTTATACAAACAATAGCCTGATAGGATATATTGAAGAAATGTCATCTTTTTGAATTCTAATAGTAGGTTTTCGTGTCCGGATATGTATAGTAACTAAGGTACAGGCAAAAGGATGTGAGTAAAAATAAAAGAGCGCTACAGAATAGCGCTCAATAAAAACTATAATATGGAAGAGGGGATGCAATTGTAAAATAAAACTGGTCTTTAAAAAGGTGATTCAATCTTTTAAACATTGTTAAATCTAACGAGAGAATATAACTGTTTTTTTTATGAATAGGACTGTAAATTTTAGTGATTTTTAAAACAGTTTCCTTTTATAGGGACGGTTTCTTTTATCAATGAATATACTATTTTAAGAAAATGAAGGGGTGAAGAGAATTGGATTATTTAATTGAATTAAATCAGTGGGGTATAAAAGAAGGATTCCCCACCAAGCCCTATGCAGATGCTGATTATATACAAGCTGATAAGAATATACAGGGAATAAACAGTGCATTACAATTTGCGGCGGCTAACAATTATGCTGAAGTGACTCTTCCAAAGGGGAATTATACGATTTGTTACCCTCGTGAAATCGCTATGGTTTCTAATATTGACTTTAATTTAAGTGGTTCAACACTAAAAGTAATATATGATTCTAACAAAAAATCACCATTCGATAATAGAACAACTACTGATTATTACAACTTTAAAGGAAATAGTGTTGTTTTTAGCAAAACCACTAATTCTCATTTATTTGGCGGAACCGTCATTGGATGTAGGGATGATAGGAGTTTCTCGAATCCTTTAGAAGCAGCAATGGAGCACACATATGGAGTTCTCTTTCAAAGAAGTTCAAGTTATTGTTCTATGACAAATTGTACAGTTCGCGATTACATGGGTGATAATGTTTCATTTAGCTCAGATTCTATATATAACTATGGTGAATTTGATCAAGGACTTACATTAAGTGCTTTAGATTACACAACTGGACAACCAATCACCTCGGCTAATACACTCATAACAAAACTGTTAAACATACCTCAAGATTTAACACCAAAGATAAATTCTTTCCTTATAGCTGGCGCAGGATACGCTAGAAAAACTAATTTAAATACTAAAGAATTGGACATCTTCTTTTACGACAATAGCAACAAATTCATAGGGGTTATGAAGAAAAGACGAATTTATACCGATATTTCTATTCCTGTTACTGCAACTAAGTTTAGATTGCAGTATTACAATGAAACTAACCCAAGTAAGAATATGCAGATTACTATTATGTTTGGCGGGATTCCCCATCATAATACAGTGAAAAAGTGTGAAATATTTAATGGGCATAGGGGCGGTATTACTTTAGGTGGTAGCTATAACAAAATTGTAAACAATAAAATCCGTGATAATGGAAAAGGTTTGGTTAGGTTTTTGGATGGAAAACCGCTTTTCAATGACCCGACTAGATATTCGATAAATATGGAAGATAGTTATGGGGCAAGTTGTACGATAATAGATAACGAAATTTACGGTAGTTATCATGGTATCTTAGTCGGGTGTTACGATGTTTTAATAGAGCACAATCACATTTACAACATTGATAATATTGCAATCAATTTGTATTCTCTCGTGCATGCAAACATTAAGGATAACTTCTTATACAACTGTCAAAACAACATTGGCCTTATGACTTCTAATTTCAGTGCGGCGTTTGTGAATATCGAAGGCAACAGCTTTACAGGTGGCATCATGAATGTAACTAGTGATTCATACAGGGTTTCATTATCAAACAATCAATACGTAAATCCTGACATGATTGCAATGGGCGATAATTGCACGTTTGATAATAATTACATTATTTTTACAGAAAATCTAGTTACTGCACCGTGGCTAAAGGCAAACAAAATAAGCAGATGTACCTTTAAATCTGTCCCTATACAAAAGGAAATGACGTTTAAAGTGAAAGAGTATGATAATTGTAGATTCGAAAACTTACGAGTCAGATCTGAAAATCCAAATCCTAAGAATGTAGATGTCTGTGAATTCACTAGATCAGAATTTATTAATTGTGAGCTGAGAAATCATATGTTTAGCGGACGCCCCATGAACGTTAAGGTTACTAAATCAAAGCTTATAGAYACGACCTGCGAAGGCGGTATTACAAATGTGGACAACCAAGTATCATACACGTCATTAGAAGAATGCGATATCACTATCAATACCAAAAATAATCTGTTTTTATCAGATACAAACAGACCCTATACAATTTATAAAGCAGCAAATTGTATAGTCACGATAAATAATACATCTTTTGGTGCCTTATTAGCATCTGGGTCAGCTAATGCAGCGAATGAACTAGTTCTAGAAGGAAATGAGTTTGTTTATACAGGCTCTACACCTTTGAATTTAAAATACTAYACAAATAARAATCACATACGTAACTTTGTTGATTCAGACAATATTTTTACAAATATCACTTTACCTACTGTTTCCTAATGAAGACTAAGTGTATGTGAAGCAATAAAAGAAACCGGCTATGTAATAGGAGTCGGTTTTTAATACATAACGTATTTATTCCATGTTAAGCGGGGGCAACGGGTTTAATAGGGTCAGTCACCCCCGGGAAAATTGTCCATGAAGGACGGTATCCTCATTCCGTTTCAACTCGTTCGAATCATTAACGAAAGATATCCATACTTAGGAAATTCGTTTGCACCACAAGTATTTTGCCAGTTGGTTATCGATACGGTTACGGTTTGTGGCTGGTCAGTTTGGTTGAAAGTGAAAATTTGGATGAAGTTGGTTTTTACTGAGTGCAAATAAGATTGAAGTAAAGGATAGAAAAGTAATTTGGCTTGATGACAATGGGATGAAGCCCCCCCACTGATCAAACTTTCACTTTATTGCATTTCAAGGTTTTAAAATAATATCTATTAAAAAACCATATGAATTGAATCAAGTTATCAAAATATATATTAGTCTAGGTTACATATGTAAGTGATGAATCATAGAATATGAGGTGATACTATTGCAAAAACACGAAATCCTTATTAAGGAGCGATCAAATGAAGACATACTTTAATAAAAGAAAAATCAGCAGAAGAGACTTGAAGGAATATAAGCTCATTGGGGATGGGAAGGATGGAGAAGTATATCAATTAACCCATGATAAATGTGTGAAAATGTTTTTTCTGGAAGAAACTCAAAAAAAAGAGTTGAAAGCTCTGGTAATTGGACAATCATCACCTATTATTCCACGACTTTATGAATATGGAGAGAATTATATTGTCATGGAGTATATACATGGAATTTCACTTGCACGTCACTTGAAAAAAGAAAAACAGATCACTGAAGAATTAACTGAAAAAATATTAATAATGTTGGATGAATTGAAAAAGATCGGATTTACCAGATGGGACACGGAAGTAAGACACGTTTTAATAAATGAAGAAGGTCAGTTAAAAGTTATTGACCATAAAAGAGCTTTTACCTCAAATAGCAAGGCTCCTATTAAATTATTAAAGGGGTTTAAAAAATTTGGACTGTCACAGGATTTTTTAAATAATGTGAAGAATATACCTTCTTCTGTTTATAATACATGGGTGAAACATTGATAAAAAACAGAAGTGTCTTGCGCATAACGTTTTTTTATATTGAAACTACCACTTTGTTTTTTGATCACTTCCTTCTAGAATTCATCGCATAGAGGCAGAAATACACATGCAAATCTTGATAGACTATAAGGCTGTATTAAAGATTGATTAGTAGTAATGAGCAGTCTTTAATACAGGCTTATTTTATCCCGCTACATTAAATTTGGGCAGGGAGTAAAGAAGTTAGGTGGGGAATAAACTGTCCATAAAATCCTGATTGGTGCGGGCTAATGATCAGTGAAGATGAAGAAAACCTCCATTGGTCAAAGTTTCACTTTATTCTTTAACAAATGGCAGGATCAGTGAATGACCCCTCTCTAACATTCTAACGAGCTGTTTGAAGAAGGCGCTTCCTGTTTCATAGAGCGTTGCTGATTGGATACCCAATCAGTCTGACGTACTCTCCACAGGCGTCGTTTATACTGTTCGGACACAACCTTGCCCTACATTTAATATGAGAATGTATGTTCGTTTTTCTTCCTGTCACTAGCGTATACTATGTTGCAAAAAAGGAACTAAAAACTTCGTGCTATCTACGACCACCATTCATCCCCTCCCTACGACCTGGGCCATGCCCTGCACATGCTTAAGGAAGGGGACTTCTGTTGGAATCATGTTAAAAGATGATAAACAATAGAGCAGGCTCTCCGCTAATGACAGTTTCTTTTTGCAGCATCAATCATAAGTTAAGTAGTACACGGTATAAGGAGTGATAAAAATAATGAGAGAGTGTGTTTTAGTCATTGGTGCTCACCCTGACGATGAGCTATTAGGAGCCGGCGGGACTTTAAAAAGACTAGTAGAAAATGGCTATCGGGTAATTTCAATCATTACTGCTTTAGGAAGAAAAGAGGAAGCCCATCACATACAGCAGCTAAGCCGGTGTGCAAATAAGGTAATTGGTATTGAAGAAGTGATATTCCTCAAGCA
>NZ_JBFTMC010000115.1:0-13305 GCF_056396765.1 Bacillus sp. 05T22 | reverse complement strand
TGATTAATCAAAATCAACTGAAGAAGGCTTTAGAGGATTGGCCCATAGAAGTAGGGACTGAATTCGATGGATTTTCTGTGGTGACTGATCCAAACGGGAGATTACTCGCAAGTGCTGGAGAGAATGTGCCCCAGTTTATTGATTTTAAATTACATTTTTCTTGATAAATCAAAGATTTCCTGGCATACTTTTAAAATTATTTGTGCACGAATATAGCCTCTCCTTACACTTCTATAAACCAAATCCTTTCCCTTCTTATCATTACTTCTTAAAAATGTAGATTGGGATGGAGAAACATATATAAACTATACCCTTTTACTTAATGGAGAATGTAGATGTGGAAAATTCATTTTTGGAATAATATTCTTAAAGGAAAAATCAAAAACTATATATCTTTATTGTATTAATTAAAGACATTCATAAAATATGGATAATCATTTAAAAAACCGAGGTCGTTCAAAGAATTGGTGAAAATAAACGGGAGGAATTTTAACAACGTTAGGAAAAATAAATTTTGGGATCGTAAACAGCTTCGAAATACCAAATTTAAAACAAAGATTAGGTATACAATCTATTAATATAAAAAGGTAGCTCTACATAAGTAAAGCTACCTTAGAAATTGTTTGTTCTATAATCTTTATTTTTTCAAATGATAAGGTACCGTCGTAATAACTACATTTCTCTTATACAGCAAGAATGCGCGAATCAGTAAGCTCGATTGATTATGAAGAATATTGTGCCAACCTTTCTTAGGAATAAATTGCGGTATTACTACAGTAACCCGATAATTTGATTCGTTAGCTTTATATTGAACTGTATCAATAAATTTAGTTAGCGGCTGAATAATACTTCTGTAATGAGAATGTAGTGTCACCAGCCTAACTCCAGGCTGCCATTTCTTCCATTTTTCTTCAAACTTCTTCTCATCTTCTCTTTCAAAAGAAACATAAACAGCTATGACCTGATCTGGTGAAAGGGATTTAGCATAATTTAATGAGTTCTCTACTACATGAGTCATGCCAGCAACAGGAACAATGATTACATTCCCTTGAATCGGCACAATTGGTTCACAAGTTCTAAGACTTAATTGATCACCTACTGCTTCATAATGCTTTCTAATTCGATGAAAAACAATGATAATGACAGGTAAGAAAATTAACACTGTCCAAACTTGTGCAAACTTAGTTAAAAAGAACATACTCATAACTATAAAACTAATAATAGCACCCGTTAAATTAATCGTTAATTTTAAAATCCACCCTTTAGGCTTTTCACGAATCCATTTTACCACCATTCCAGACTGGGACAACGTAAATGGAATAAACACACCTACTGCATAAAGTGGAATGAGATGTTCCGTTTGCCCTTGGAAAGCAATAATTAAAAGAATTGAAGCAATTCCAAGTATGATAATTCCATTTGAATACCCTAATCGGTCTCCTCTAACTGTAAACATTCTAGGTATAAACTTATCTTTTGCAAGATTAACTGCTAGTAAAGGAAAAGCAGAATAACCAGTATTAGCAGCAAGTATTAATATCAACGCTGTTGTTCCTTGAATAAAGAAATACATGAAGTTCCGTCCAAATGTTTCTTCGGCAATTTGTGAAACAACTGTTACCTCTTCACTTGGAGTAACACCATAATAGTAAGCTAAATATACGATTCCTGAAAATAACACTGCAAGTAAGGAGCCCATCGCAAGTAACGTTTTAGCAGCATTTTTAGGAGCCGGATCTTTAAAGTTTGGAATCGCATTGGAAATGGCTTCAACACCTGTCAAAGCAGAACTACCTGATGCAAATGCTCTTAAGAGTAAAAACAAACTAACCCCTGCTACTGGTGTACCAATTGGTGTATGCAAATTAGGTGAGACTTCACCTGTTACAATGTTGTATATACCTACACCGATTAATATAAATAACGCTAAAACAAATAAATAAACGGGATAAGCTAAAACAGAAGCTGATTCCGTTACTCCTCTTAAGTTCAAAATTGTAATAAATAATACAAAGATAATAGCAATAACCACATTATGAGCATGTAGACTAGGAAAAGCTGATGTAAGTGCATCTGTACCTGCAGATACACTTACTGCCACCGTTAAAATGTAGTCTACTAATAAGGAACCTCCAGCTATTAATCCTGGATTCACACCTAAATTTTCTTTTGATACTACATACGCTCCTCCCCCATGAGGATACGCAAAAATAATTTGTCTATAAGACAAAATTAGAGCTGTTAGCAAAACTAAGACTCCTATTGCGATTGGAATAGAATACCAAAATGCTAACGCCCCCACTGTAGATAGAGCAATTAATATTTGCTCCGGACCATAGGCAACCGATGATAATGCGTCAGAAGATAGAATCGCTAACGCTTTCGTTTTATTAAGCTTTTGCTCTCCTAATTCGGTTGATTTTAATGGTCTTCCAATTAAAAACCTCTTTATAGTTGAAACCACTGCTGTCCACTCTCCAATAACTTTGTACGTACATTTCTCTTTTAGTCAAATTAATAAACTATTTTTCAGAAAACAAAAAATGTCTACAAGCCATAACAAATAGACTTGTAGACATTAATTTTTTTGTCGCACAAGCTCCACCTTCCTTCTCATATAACGCTTACGAGGTTAGCTGTCGGATTCGGGCCTGTGAGTAGCCCTACCTCTTTTGCAAGGATTCACCCCTTGGATTATGTATCAATCCACAAAAACGGTTCCCCCATACCATTAGGTTTCAGCGATTTAGAAATTTGAAACTGTCGATTATCATACTCCCTTATTTAGAAAAAGTAAACAAAAATTTTTAAGCAATAGCTTAAATTTTTAGAAATAGAAAAATTGTGATGATTATATAGGATATTACTTCGTGAATGAATATAATGCATCATATAAAATTAGCTTTTGAAGTTTTTGCACCACAATCAAATTATTTATATATATGCTATCTATTAATGAATAGACTTCATCTTTTTTCAATTACAGTATACATATATCTAGACCCATCGATTACTTCTATCAGTTCCCCTATTAATACTCTTATTGTTCGAAATATTAAATCTAAAACCCGTTTTATTTGTAGGATTTCCTTACTTTTTGTCGAATATATTCAATAGGAGGAGGAATATTACATGATTTTCAAAGGATTCTTCATTAATCTATCCATTTTTGCTTTCCTAGTTAGCTCAGCTATATTTATTCGAGTGTTGATTTTGAATATTAATTCTAAATTAAACCAGCTATATGGAGGAGTAGTTGCCGGTATCATAGCTGCTATTTTGATGGTCTTTAATTTTAAGCACATGGGATTGTTTTATGATCTCCGAATGGCTCCTCTTATAATTTCGTACATTTATTTTGGTCGTACGGCTGGTTGGATTACAATAACATTTATTATAATTATGCGCATTTTCTATCTTGGTGGTAATTGGGGGCCATCTTTGATTGTGTCTTTAGGAATAGCTACTATATATACTATTTTTGAAACATATCTCAAGAAGCTTCATCCCTTTAAGAGAGTCTTTCTCTATCTAGCTGTTTATATAGCTATGATCCATTTGGTATTCGGATTCTTTTTTCCTTCTATACCTCTTATACTTTTTGACATTCAAGGTACATTATTTATATCTTCTGGACTATTGATCAGTATTTTTCTTATGGAGTCCTATCAAAAATTATATTATTTAACACAAAATTTAACTAAAGCGAATGAAACATTACTAGAATCTAAGCAAGAATTAAGGGATACCGTACATGAATTGCAAGGAGGTATTTTTAAGTTTAAAAAAGAAAATGGGGATTTTATCCACACTTTATGTGATGGACAGTTATTTTATCACCATGGGTTTCACTCCAAACAAGTGGTAGGAAAAAGTTTACTGACCATAGATTCTTCCATTGTTCCATTTCATTTACTTCCTCGACTACTAAAATATTATCAACAGGCATGGGATGGTGAAGAAGTCAATTTCGAACTGCCATGGCCAAATGATGAGACTATTATCCTTTTCTCTCTTAGGCCTGTTAAACGAGAAGGAACAGTTATTGAGGTAGTTGGTTCTACTGTTGATATAACGAAAAGAAAAAATGCGGAAGATGAACTAAAGGTGACGAAAGAACGGCTGGAATCATTTATAAATCATAACGTAGATGCTATCACTATATTTGATTTAGACGGACACATGATACAAGCCAATAAAGCTTATGAAAAGGTATTTGGATGGTCAGAAAAAGAAATCTTGGGGGAAAAATTACCTTGCGTACCAGATTTTTTAATGGATCAAACTCTAGAAAATATTAAAAACATTACCGCAAAAGATCCTCTTATTACTAAGTTAGAAACAGTGCGACAACGCAAGGACAAAACTCTCATTGATGTAAGCTTGACGGTTTCACCCATTCTAGATTTAAGGGGCAATGTAATTGCTTTATCAGGAATTTGTAGAGACATTTCTGAAAGGAAACAAGCAGAAAGAGAACTCCATCGATTACATCAACAATTAAAAGACAGTGAAATGAAATACCGTGCACTAATCGAACAAGCAACTGACGCAGTATATGTAGTAGAGCTGAATGAGGATCAACTTCCAACAGGATTTATAGAGGTAAATCCTGTTGGGTGTAAAAGATTTGGATATAGTAGAGAAGAGCTTCTCTCGATGCCATTTCCTAGTACCGTTCCGCCAGATTCTCCAATGGTCAAAAGAGTAATAGAAAAAATTAGAGAAGGGCAAACTTCTTTCACTTTGCAAGATGAATTTGTTTTTCCAACAGGAAAAACAATAACAACTGAGTTTGGTGTCCGTGTTTTTAACTTGAATGGCAAAAACGTTTTCTTGAGTATCTCTCGAGATATCACGGAACGGTTAAAAACAGAAGAATTATTAAGAAAATCGGAAAAACTTGCTGTAGTAGGTCAATTAGCCACTGCAATTGCCCATGAAATTAACAATCCTTTAACAGCAATGAAAGGATTCATGCATTTACTAAAATCAACAGAAAATAAGAACAATGAGCATTATATAGATATCGTGTTATCAGAGATTGAGCGAATAGACAGTATTACAAATGAATTTATGGCGCTAGCAAAGCCTCAGGCGTTAGAAATTAAAACAAATGATCTTAATGTATTAATGGAACAAGTTGTAATGATACTTCAGCCTCAAGCAATGATGAACAACATACAAATTACAACTGAGTTTACATCTGATACTTCATTCATCCTTTGTGAAGGAAATCAATTAAAGCAAGTTTTTATAAATATCTTAAAAAATGCGATTGAAGCGACAGCAATGGGAGGGGAAATCTTGATTCAAATCGAATATATATCTGATAAAAACCAGGTAAACATTCGATTTACTGATTACGGATGCGGAATTGAAAAAGATCGTATACCTTATCTAGGAGAGCCATTTTATAGTATTAAAGAAGATGGTATCGGTTTAGGATTAATGATCTGTTATAAAATGATTGAAAAGCACGAAGGAAAGATACTTATTGACAGCGAAGTTGGGAAAGGAACAATAGTTAATATAAATCTTCCCATAGCTACTCTCAAAAATTAAAGCTCTTATTCATCTTTTTAGGTACACCCTTTCACCATGAAATGAAAAATAAAAACATCTCAAAAGCGAAAAAGTTTCTTTTCTATAGTTTAGAAAAAGAAACTTTTTCGCTTTTGAATATTATGAATAATTTGTTTTTCGAAAGCAAAGAACAATATCTATTAGAAGCTGGTGATGGTGTAAAAATACTAGCAAATTTGAAACATAAATGGGAAAATTTTTAGATATGGTGAATTATTCCTAGAATCGTTGCCGTATCTTAATAAGGTCATCCTTGTCGCACAGACAATTGGTATACCAAACATGATTGTAATACACAGATCGATCAAATGAACTTAATAGAAAAAGAAAGAGAGGACCTTTCTGGTAAGAGCTCCTCTCTTTTCATATTAATTTGTGTCATGTATAAGTTTATTTCTTATTGATTCACGTACGTATCAAACCATAAATGGATATATCCATCTGTAATACGCTGTTCTTCCATTAAACGTTTTCCCGTTACCGGTGTTACTTCAGCACGCCATTTATCAGCAGAATTTTGTGATACAGCTGCTTTTAGGAACCAACCTTTCGTTGAACTTTAAGGTGAGAGTCTTACTATCGGCGAATAGCGGGATAAAATATTGAATGTTCATATACAATTACCTAATTTGTACTTTTTTATATCCACCTTCTTTTTTGAGACCGTTCATTTTTAAATTCACATAATAAACCAATCTAAATATAAACGGAAACAACAAAGAGCCTACAAGGGATGGAATGAATATTTTATTAAAAAGTGAAGCTATCCCAAAAAGAATCACCGCAAAAAAGTAGCCTACAATTGCACTCCAATAAACAAAACGTGCAAATTTAATTTGGAACGTATCACCTTTTTTGCAAGGTTTACCGAACATAACTTGGACAAATTTAATCAATGCAATCACCTCTCCTTATGCTGTAGCTTGTTTCAAGAGACAACAAGCCAATTATATCTCATTTACAGTAACTCACTTGGAAATGTCTCCTCAAAAACCCGTCACACCAGCAGGTCTACGAATCTCTCTATAGACTGTTGGAATGTTCGCTTACAGCATCTCTTCATAAACTTTTAAATTTTGATAAATAATTTTTAACAATGGCGCATCTATATGAAATTGTTTTGCTAATTTCAACAAATATCCTTGTAAGTACTCCCCCTCGATAGGTGAATCTTTCTCCATATCCCGCTGCATAGAAGATTTCATATCATATGAAATCTTATCAATCGTCTTCATATGTTCGTCAACAATATTATCCTGAATTGGGGCTCCAGATGCTTTCATAATCTGTGCTGCTTCTTCAAATAAATTCCGAATCAAGGCCCGTCCCCCATCACTTTCACGGATTGGTCCTATTGGTGCGCGCATTAGCGTAGTCACACCTGACATAACAGTAATAAATAAATATTTATGCCACATATCTTGCACGATATGATTACTCAAAACAAAACTTGCTTTTGTACCCTTTAATGTATTGGCAATCCCATATATTCGCTCTGTATGTAGATGTTTAATTTCCCCAAATACAAGTCGGTCAGCAGAGCTAGTTTGAACAACATCTCCCTCACCGTTTAATGTTGTTTCAATAAAACACAAACCTCCAATAACTTTATCCTCACCAAATACCCGTTGTAATGCAGATAGATGGGCTATACCATTTAGTAGTGGTATAATAATTGTGTTCTCACCAACAAATGGCTTCAAATCGTTTATTGCTTCTTCTAAATGATAAGTTTTTGTTGAAAATAAAATTAAATCGAATGGATCTGCGGATTCAGTTTTTGTGATTAATTGTGGTATAAAGGAGAAATCTCCATTTATGCTACGAATAACAAGACCATTTTTCTCAAGCTGTTGTTTTCGCCCACTACGAACGAGAAAAGTAACGTCTTCCCCTTTTTCTACTAAACGGCCTCCAAAATATCCTCCGACTCCTCCAGCTCCTAGTACTAAAATACGCATATAGAACTCCCCTTTTCCAAACATGAAAATTTTACTTCCTTGTAGCATAACTATATTATACATCTGACTCGTTAATTAAACAGAAGATTCAACTTTTTGATAAGGTTTTATTTTAAAAATTATGTATTATAAACTTAGTAAAGACTTGTATAGTTAGAAAGGATGAGAAGAAATACAATATCCAATGTTCTTATCTAAAAGATTAACAATACGCCCATTTGAATTAGATGATGCTCCGAGAGTTCAAGAATTAGCAGGCGATAAAGAGGTTGCGAAAACTACTACAATTATTCCTCACCCTTATCCAGATGGCTGGGCAGAAGAGTGGATTACCTCTACTCATACAGCTATGGATAAGGGAGACAGTTTTCACTTTGCAATGGTTAATGAGCAAAATATGCTCATCGGTTGTATTTACCTTTTTATTAACAAAAAACACAATAAAGGAGAATTAGGATACTGGCTGGGTAAATCATATTGGGGTAAAGGATACTGCACGGAAGCCGGTCAGGTCATCATTACATATGCATTTGAAGAATTACAGCTAAATCGTATTTACGCCGATGCTTTCACTAAAAACCCAGCTTCTTCTAAAGTTATGCAAAAATTAGGCTTGAAATATGAAGGAACATTTAAACAAAGTTGTTTGTACTGGGGAGTTTATGAAGATACTGTTGTTTATGGTTTAACAAGATCTGATTATAACAAAAGTAAGTAGCTTC
The DNA here is from genome assembly GCF_056396765.1 of Bacillus sp. 05T22. Lineage (NCBI taxonomy): Bacteria > Bacillati > Bacillota > Bacilli > Caryophanales > Bacillaceae > Bacillus > Bacillus sp. 05T22. The sequence continues at coordinate 5,036 of NZ_JBFTMC010000115.1, read as the reverse complement.
TCTTCTTTTTAGAAATTCAAGAACTATATATACAAGCTGCTGCAAACAAGCAATGTGTAGTCTTTTTCATTATCTAAATAGAAATTTTAAAAACGGATCCTCTCTTTTACGATTAGATCCGCTTTTTTATTAAAATGAAATATTATCCTAGTTTAACTTTATTTTCTTCTTCAATTTTTTCTAATGCAGTAGCCACTTGCTCTTCTGTTAATTCATGCTCTGCCACATAACGATTGCGCGGATGTACACGGCATTCGTGTGAACATGCACGTAAATATTTCTCTTCATTTTCTTCCGAGCATAAGATTTGTTTGTTACATTCTGGATTTGCACAATTTACATATCGCTCACATGGTTCTTTGGTAAAGTGGTCTTTACCAACAATAACATGTTCTTTTTGGTTTACTGGTACACCAATACGCTCATCGAATACGTAACATTGTCCATCCCATAGTTCACCTTGCACTTCAGGGTCTTTTCCGTACGTTACAATCCCGCCGTGAAGCTGACTTACATCCTCAAATCCTTCACGCACTAACCATCCTGAAAACTTCTCACAGCGAATACCACCTGTACAATATGTTAAAATCTTTTTACCTTCGAACATTTCCTTATTTTCATCAATCCAATCTGGTAATTCGCGGAATGATTTAATATCAGGTTTAATCGCGCCTCTAAAATGCCCTAGCTCATATTCATAATCATTTCTTGCATCTATGATAACTGTATTTTCTTCCTTCATTGCTTCATAAAACTCTTTTGCTTCTAAATACTTACCTGTTGTTTCTTTCGGATTGATATCATCTTCTAAACGAAGTGTAACAAGCTCTGAACGAGGGCGCACATGCATTTTTTTGAACGCATGTTCATCAGCTTCATCCACTTTAAACACGATTCCAGTAAAACGTGGGTCGTTCTTCATTGCTTCCATATATTTCTCTGTTTGTTCAATAGTACCTGAAGCAGTTCCATTAATTCCTTCTCCTGCTACAAGAATTCTTCCTTTTAACTCAAGTGAATTACAAAATTCTAAATGCTGAGCAGCAAATTCTTCCGGATTCTCAATTGTAGTGTACATGTAGTACAGTAACACTCTGTTTGGTTTTGTATTTGACATTTTATTTTTACCACCTATCTAATTCGATATTTTAAAATCATGTATAAGTTAACGATCATATCGGAACATATAAGAATAAGAAAAGATATGTTAACTATTGTTCAAATAACTTTCTCCTATTTGCAATGTTTTCCTATAAGTTAACGCAAATGAAAAACGAGATTACATCACAATCCAATAGAGTTGTGATGTAATCCCAATATATTATATAACATACAAATTGGTTTCCAGCAATTAATATGCTGTGTTCTCTATTTTATCATTGAAAAACATGCCTTTTTCTAATCCATATTATAGATTAACTCTCTTTATCCACCTAAACTCCAAAAAGTTACAACTACATATTCGATGTTTTATTCATTTTTGTTAAATAATTATCTATTCCTCAATTCTAGCACACCTTTTATTGTACACTGTCATATAATTTGCATTAAGGAAACATTTGTGTTCAAATAAAAAAATCAACTAAAACATCTAAATGTATTGAAATAGATAGTAAGAATAAATACAATAATTGCATCATGCTAAGAAACTAAAGGGGAAAACTACTATGAATAAAAATATAACAAAAGATGAACATATCCCTTCTCAAAGTACAACCGTTCAATCTGCTCATCTAGCTTTAAGTGGTGAAACAAAGGGACTAAAAAAATTATTACCTTTTCTAGGACCTGCATTCATCGCATCTGTTGCTTATATTGATCCAGGGAACTTCGCTACAAATATTGCAGCTGGATCACAATATGGTTATTTACTACTTTGGGTAATTCTCGCTTCCAATTTAATGGCCGTTTTAATTCAGTCTCTATCAGCGAAACTCGGGATTGCTACTGGTAAAAACCTTCCAGAAGTTGCTCGCGAACATTTCCCAAAACCCGTTTCAATTGGTTTATGGATACAGGGTGAACTCGTTATTATGGCTACTGATTTAGCCGAGTTTATCGGTGCTGCTTTAGGATTATATTTGCTATTTGGCATTCCAATGTTACCTGCTGCTTTAATCACAGCAATCGGATCATTCATTATTCTTGAATTTCAGCGCAGAGGCTTCCGCCCATTAGAAGCTGTTATTACAGGGATGGTCTTTATTGTTGTTGTTGCATTTGGTGTACAAATGTTTTATGCGAAACCAGAGCTAAGTCCCCTTCTTTCGGGACTATTTATTCCTAAATTTCAGGGTATAGATAGTATTTTACTTGCAGCTGGGATTTTAGGTGCAACAGTAATGCCACATGCAATTTATCTACATTCTGCCTTAACGCAGCGCCGCGTAGTTGGGACAACAGATGAACAGCGCAAAAAGATTTTTCGCTTTGAATTCATTGATATCATTATTGCAATGGTGATTGCTGGAGCAATTAACGCAAGTATGCTAATCGTAGCAGCTGCCTTGTTCTTCAAAAACGGATTACATGTTGAAGATTTAGACGTTGCTTTTAATGAATTTAGCAACTTAGTTGGACCTGTATCAGCCAGCCTTTTCGGAATTGGATTGTTGGCTGCTGGTTTATCTAGTTCTTCCGTCGGTACAATGTCTGGTGATATTATTATGCAAGGATTTATCCGCATGCATATTCCTTTATATGTAAGACGCTTTATTACAATGATCCCGCCCCTTGTTATTATCGCTTTAGGTGTGAATCCAACTTACGCTCTTGTTATGAGTCAAGTTATACTATCATTTGGAATCGCATTTGCATTAGTACCTCTTATTATGTTTACAAGTAGCAAAAAGATTATGGGTGTACTAGTGAATCATCGCATTACAAACGCAATTGCCTGGTTAATTGCCGGGCTCATTATTGCTTTAAACATTTTCTTACTGTATCAAACATTTACTGGTTAATAAAAATTCCCCTCTGCTTGAAATGCAGAGGGGAATTTTTATTAGAAAGGTGAAATAACATCTCCTACCGGTACCTCATTTCCATTCTCCATACGAACGCCACCTTTTGGCATAGCTGGCCCATCAATATCCCGAAAATATAATGGCAAGCCTTCCGAAAGAAACATGCTCGTATTGGATGGATTTTGCCGCTGATGATGAATATGCAAATGTGGCTCACTGGAACTTCCTGAATTTCCAACTTGGGCAAGGCTTTCTCCTTTTGTTACATGTTGTCCCTCCTTCACTCGTACCGATCCTTTCTTCAAATGCGCAAGAATAAGATATGTTCCTGTTTCATCTAAGCGTAAGTATATGTGATTGCCAGTCATAGAATCAAAGTCATCAGTTCCCGGTTTCAAGTCAGGTTCATCATTATTGATGGATACAACCATTCCAGAAGCCGGAGTGATTACCTCTGCTCCATATATACCGTAGTCTTCTAGCTTTGAGCTTTTTATCCCAGCCGGAGGAACAAGAAGATCATATGCCCAGCGTTCAAAGGGTACCATGACGTGAGGATAGTTTGTTTCGATTCGATCTCCTCCCCATCCGACTAACGCGGCTTGATTCAACGGAAGACGAACCATTGCTTTCGGGGTTGCCGAATGAACATCTGCTGGATAAGCAATTTGCCCTATCCCGGCAAACCAACATGCTGGCCAAGCTCCAACTATGGATAAAACAAAAATAAAAATAATTGTTTTATCTAAACAATTTCTAGAAAATAAATTTCGTGCAATTAAAATAACTGAAATGGTTAGGATAATGATAGAAAAAACACTAAAAACTTGTACTCCCCACCAAGCGAAGATTGATACAACACCCCTAGCAAAATAAATTGATCCCCAACTTATAAACAAAACGATAAATAAAATTGTAAGTATTATTTTCTTCCACATGCTGTATCCTCCGTTTCTATATCTTCATTCGTTATGATACAAAACAAATTTTAAGACCTATGAAAGAAATACTTACGACTTTCTTACAATTCTTCTTTATATTCTGGTAAGAGGATCGTGAATGTTGTTTCTTCATTGCTACTACATACCGTTATATCCCCTTCATGAAGCTGAGCAATACTTTTAGCAATAGCCAGCCCCATTCCTTTTCCACCAGTATGAGCATTCCTTGATTTTTCTCCACGGTAAAATTTTTCAAATATATATGGAAGATCTTCTTTTGAGATACATTGTCCATAGTTTTTAATTTTTATTTCGACATTCGGTTTTTTCTGTAGAATTTGAATGATAATTTTCTTTCCTGATTTCCCATACGAAATACTATTACTGATCACATTTTGTATTAACCTTACTATTACATGTATATCCGCTTCAATTTGCAAATTTTGTTTACACTCAATCTCAAAGTGCAGCTTTGCCTCATCTAATTGTGGTACAAAATCAATCATGATTTGTTCTATTAATGCTTTAACTCCTATTATCTCTTTATGTAACTGAATTTCCTTGTAGTTTATATGACAATATTCTAGTAAATCATCTATTTGATTCTTTAACTCATCACTTTTTCGCTTTAATACTGCTACATATTGATTGCATTCCTCTACATTTGAATGAAGCTTACTTTCTACTAAATCAACATAACCTATTAAAGATGTTACAGGTGTTCGTAAATCATGGGAGATATTATGAATCATTTCATTTTTCATTTCTTGTGATCGTTTTTCTTTCTCAATCGATTCCTTTAAACTTTCAGCCATCCCATTAATATTCGTTGCTAATTCTCCAATCTCATCACTTTTCAAAACAGGTATATGTACTTCTAAATTGCCTTTGCTTATTTGTTTCACACTATGATTGATTTGTTCTATTCGTTTTACTGTACTCTTTGACAATAATAAGAAAAAGAGTGAGGTTAAAATGAGAAAAATAACAAAATAGATAAAGGAATATTTTTCTTCGTACCTAGCAACATCTGCATATATACTTCCAACCAAACTTTGAAATAGTATAATGCATATGGTAGCGAATAAAATGCTACATATAAAAGCAAGAAAAAATTTCATCCTAATCC
>NZ_JBFTMC010000114.1:0-20943 GCF_056396765.1 Bacillus sp. 05T22 | reverse complement strand
GTTGTAAATACACCATATGATAATGTTCCAAATGAACTCGTCATTTGTGGTGTCACAGAAAATTGATAACTGTGTTCGTTCTTTGCTTCTTTCGGAGTCACAAATTGATTTGTGACGATATCCTCAATCGTTTCTCCAACTTGCGGTTGACGTTGAATCATTTGCAATGCTTGAAGTACATCTTGACGGCTAATAATCCCTTGCAATCGGTTGCCTTCATCGACAACAGGAAGAAGTTCAATCCCTTCCCATACCATCATGCGCGCTGCCGCTGCAACAGACATTTTCCCATTCACTGTAATCGGTTGCTTTGTCATCACTTTTTCAATTGGTGTTTCTTTTGCGATGCCAATCATATCTTTTGAAGTAACAATCCCTAATACCTTTTTATTTTCATCTACAATTGGATAACGCCCATGCATTGTTTCTTTATTATACGCATGCCATTGCGCTACTTTATCACTAGGTTTTAAATATAACGTTTCTTCAATTGGCGTTAAAATATCTTCAACGAGTACGATTTCCTTTTTGATAAGCTGATCATAAATGGCACGGTTAATAAGCGTTGCCACAGTAAATGTATCATAGCTACTTGAAATAATCGGCAACTTTAATTCATCTGCTAACTTTTTCACATGATCTTCTGTATCAAATCCACCTGTAATTAATACTGCAGCTCCTGCTTCTAATGCTAGTTGATGTGCATTCGTACGGTTACCGATAATTAGCAAGTTTCCTGCTTCTGTATAGCGCATCATCGCTTCTAATTTCATGGCCCCAATCACGAATTTATTTAATGTTTTATGTAATCCTTCTCTTCCGCCAAGCACTTGGCCATCGACGATATTGACCACTTCGGCATATGTTAGTTTTTCAATATTTTCCTTTTTCTTTTGTTCAATTCGGATTGTTCCGACACGTTCAATTGTACTAACATACCCTTTATTCTCTGCATCTTTAATCGCACGATAGGCCGTTCCTTCACTTACACTCAAATCTTTTGCAATTTGGCGCACAGAAATTTTATGCCCTACCGGCAGGCTATTAATATGTTCTAAAATTTGATTATGTTTGGTAGCCAAATGGTTTCACCATACTTTCTTTTCCCTAAATTCTTCATGTGTTGTATTTTTAGTATACTATATTTCCGAAACTGTTACACTGTACTTTTATGTATCTGTACTATTTTTTTTATAACAAAATGACTCTTACATTCCATCGGTCACATTCTTACAACAGTGTAATGCTATTGTCATCTCATTCGATAGTCTGTCCATCATTTCAAATGTACAATAAAGACAAGAAATCAAACAAAGGAGCGAATGAAAATGAAAAAATTTTTAGAAATTGTAGGTGCTGTATTTTTAGCTTTCGTTGATGGAAAAAAGGTTGCAGTGGAATTAAATGAAGCACCAGAACAAATATTACCAGAAAAAGTAAAAGAAACACCAAAACAAGCACCGACTTTCAAACCTATTTTACACACATAAAAAACCCTTCACTTGTCTTTTCAAATGAAGGGTTTTTTTTATAGTGTAATGCTTTCTCCAGCTTCTAATACCTTACCTGTACTACATGTTAGTTTTTGGACAAAAAGGTGCGGATTTTGCTGGATGACTGGGAATGTATTATAGTGCATTGGCACAACCGTTTTTGCTCCAATCCATTCCGCAGCTAACACTGCATCCTCTGGTCCCATTGTAAAATTATCACCAATTGGTAAAAATGCTACATCGATATTATTAAGAGAACCGATTAACTTCATATCGGAAAATAAAGCAGTATCTCCCGCATGATACACTGTTTTTTCTTCTGCCGTAAATAAAATTCCAGCTGGCATTCCTGTATATGTAATCGTCTGATTTTCTTCATCAATATAACTTGACCCATGGAATGCTTGTGTAAATTTCACTTTTCCAAAATCAAACACATGTGAACCACCGATATGCATCGGATGTGTATTCACACCTTGCCATCCTAAAAATGTTGCGAGTTCAAACGGTGCCACAACAACCGCATTATTTCTCTTCGCAAGCGCTACTGTATCGCCGACATGATCACCATGACCGTGCGATAAAATAATCGCATCTACCTTGACATCTTCAGCCTTTAAATCTGTTTTCGGATTACCTGTTAAAAACGGATCAATTAAAATAACCTTTCCATTCGTTTCAATCTTTACAACTGAATGCCCGTGATAAGATACTTTCATTATTACATTCCTCCCTTATTCACATTCACACCTTTTATTCTACATGATTTCATAATTCCCTGTCTTTTCAAACAACGATTTACTTGTCATAACGCTTTCATCCGATGTAAAGTTATATATGTAACTCAAATCTCGGAGGTGCAAATCTATGAATACTAGATTAGAAAACTTAATGCAATGGCTACAAGAACAAAACGTGGAAGCTGCATTTTTAACTTCTACACCAAACGTCTTCTATATGACAAACTTCCATTGTGAACCACACGAAAGACTACTCGGTCTATTTGTATTCCAAGAAAAAGAACCGATTTTAATCTGTCCTAAAATGGAAGAAGGTCAAGCTAGAAACGCTGGCTGGGCACATGAAATTATCGGATTTACTGATACAGACAAACCATGGGATATGATTGCAAAAGCAATCGCAGATCGCGGCATTGATGTAAATGCAGTGGCAATTGAAAAAGAACATTTAAATGTAGAGCGCTATGAAGAATTAACAAAATTATTCCCGAAAGCATCTTTCAAATCCGCTGAAGAAAAAGTACGCGAACTTCGTTTAATTAAAGACGAAAAAGAACTTTCTATTTTACGCCAAGCAGCTCACATGGCAGACTACGCTGTTGAAATCGGTGTAAATGCAATTGAAGAAAATCGTAGCGAATTAGAAGTGTTAGCAATCATCGAACATGAAATGAAGAAAAAAGGCATACATAAAATGTCCTTTGACACAATGGTATTAGCAGGCGCAAACTCTGCACTGCCACACGGTATTCCAGGCGGAAACAAAATGAAGCGCGGTGACTTCGTACTGTTTGACTTAGGTGTAATCATTGATGGTTACTGCTCTGACATTACACGTACAGTCGCATTTGGCGATATTTTAGAAGAACAAACACGCATTTACAACACTGTACTAGCTGGCCAATTACAAGCGGTTGAAGCTTGTAAACCAGGTGTTACACTTGGCGAAATTGACAATGCTGCTCGCTCTGTTATCGCAGATGCAGGTTACGGAGAATTCTTCCCGCACCGCCTTGGTCATGGACTTGGAATTAGCGTACACGAATATCCAGATGTAAAAGAAGGCAACGAATCTTCATTAAAAGAAGGTATGGTCTTCACAATTGAACCAGGTATTTACGTACCAAACGTAGGTGGCGTTCGTATTGAAGATGATATTTATATCACAAAAGACGGATCAGAAATTTTAACAAAATTCCCGAAAGAATTACAGTTTGTGAAATAAGAAAAAGGTAGCGACTGCGCTACCTTTTTTAAATATCATTTTTCTCTACTATCTCAAACTTATTAACAGTCATTTTCCCTGGATAACTTTCAAGTATCTGAGAAGACCATACTCTTATTTTATATCCTGATTTCAACTGTTTATATGCATTTTTATCACCCAAACGTAGAATCGTATCCGCTGGGATGTTCATGTGTTTTTGTTGATCCACATACCTCTGCAACTCTTTTTTCGTGTCGAATTTTTTATTGCTAGCGAAATATACAGTCGTATTTTTCACTATAACGTATCCTTCCATAGCACCTTGTTCTGTTTGTTGTTGCACACTCGCCGGCTCATTCTCAGTTTGCTCATTACGTGTACATGCTATTAATATTACGAAAGAAACAGTAAATAAAACATACACACACAACATCCATGTGTTTCTCTTCATTTCATGCCTCCATTATAGAAACTTCATTAATCAATCCTATTTCTAACATTTTTTGTTCGTCTCTAATCGTTTTTTTGAAATCCTCAATAAATGATTGATTTGTTGAAGAAAGGTATTTATTTCTTGTATATTCTCCGTTTCTATCATAATATTAAAATACAGAATTTTCTAAATAAAAAGGAGAGATTACATGCAACAACTTCAAAAACAATTAGAAGAAATAAAAGCTAATCATTACGCTATAGATTCCACTGTAGATATTCATGATTTAAGTTCAAAAATGCTTCAATATATCGGTGTACCAGATGGCTATTTACGAGATAAATTAATCTATACGACCTTTTATCATCTCATCACAAACGATCATATTACACACAGGCATTTACAGAAATTATTGTCCCAAAGTATAAGCGAGCAATATTTATTTTACAAAATTAACACTGACGATACAGACGCTGTATTTACTCGATCATTTACAACACTATTAATTGCTTTAATCATAAACGCCGATACAAAACATAACTTTTTATCACAGTCTGACATATTAGATGTGAAAGACAAATTAATGTTATATATGGACCAAGAACATGATTTCAGAGGTTATGTTAACGATCAAGGCTGGGCTCATAGCATCGCTCATGTTTCCGATACATTCGATGAACTCGTTCAAAATCCAAAACTTGAGGCCTCCTATTACCCTGAAATACTACAAACCTTGTTAGAAAAAATAAATGTACATACAATGTATTACAAGTATGAAGAAGATGAGCGAATTATCACTCCTATCATTGCCATGCTGAAAAATGGTTTAGTTGAAAAAGAACTCATCTCAGCTCTTCATTCTTTAGTAAATCAATTACAAGTTCAAAAACCTGAATTACCTATCGAACCTTATGAAGCGTTATATGGAAATATAAAATCGCTCTTGCGTAGCTTGTTTTTTAGATTACGAACACTTTCTATATGCAAAGAAACCGAAAACGAGGTTGAAAATTTATTAAAGGAATTACGCCAATACTACTAAAAAAGAAGGCCACTCAAAAAGTGCCTTCTTCCATTTCACTAATATTTAGTTGAAACTTTACAATCCAAACTGAGAAAAGATGTACAAAAATCGCGATAGCCATACATGTCCCACTTAAAAAAGTTACAATTGGGTGCGAGTATGAATGTCCTAAATAATAAGATGCTCCTATGAAAAACATTGTTATGTAGATGTAGATTGCTCCATGTATTTGCTTCATATAGGCCCCCTTTTCTCCATATTATACCATAAATTTTCAGATTATTCTAATTAATGTTTTGTAATCAATATTTCTCAACTGTTACACCTCTTACAGCTGCTTTTATATACGGTGAACTTTGTAAATTTTTTAAATTCTCTGTCTTTCCTGTTACGACTACGCCGTAGATTGGTAGGTCCTTTGATGGTGTATTTTTAATTTCTTTATAATATTGATTAAAATAATCGTTTGGTATACCCTCACTATTCTCTGCTAAATACTTCATTTGATCCAGAAATTCTTTTGAATTTCTTGTTAAATCATTTTTAATATTTTCTCGCGCTTTTGCATAACTCCCTTCAAAGCCAAATACTTTTATAGCCATTTCAGCATTTAATACCGCACCACTCTGAGGATCCTTTAATCCTACATACGTATCGGCCTTTTTTTCATTATATGTATCAGCCCAAAACCAAACAGGTTGTATACCTTTTGGTAACATCTCCACAATTTGCTCAGCCGTATATGCTTTATCAAAAGATAACGCTATTTCCGCAACTTTATTTTGCAGCTCTCCAATGTCCTTTAAATCATTCACATAATTTTMATACGTAACGAAAGGCAAGTAAAACCTCATTTCCCTTTGCATTGTTTGAACATTATAATCTGGTAACTTAATAGTCTCTCCCTCTTTATTTACCTCTTCCTCATCTAACCTAACAAGTTCACCATTATAGTGCATCATCCTATAATTCCATACACCTRATTCATACATCTCATTTGCCCATTTCACTGGTTGTCCCGCTATATTTTTATAAGAGTTATATATGATGGTTCGACCTATCATACTATTACTTAAATTAACACTGCCACTAAAGCGTATATTCGGTCCTTGGACAGTATGTAACGCAGCCACTTGTCTTTCCATCCTTTCAAAAGTTTGTTGTGAAAAATATGCTGTTCCTAAAAACAGTCCTACGATAACTACAACAGACGCACAAATAGAAATAATCCAGTTTCGCAAAAGTTGTTTTCGCTTCGCTCTCTTCATCAAAACCTTCATCTGCTTCTCATCCATATCCAGCTCAAAGTCCTTCCGACTCATCATTCTTCCTCCTATACAATTTCTTAAATTGATTCCGCGCACGGTACAAACTTGTTTTCACTGTTTCTTCTTTCATACTTAATAAAACGGCAATTTCTTTATAAGAGAGTTCATACTCATATTTCAGCAATAACATATGCCGATAATCTTCTGTCATCGTCTCTAGTATTTCTTGTACTTCTCCTTGAAGCTCACTTGTCAAAAGAACTTCGTCTAATGATTTTTGACTAATAAGAACAACTGATTCAATCGCAACTGGATTTAATCGTTTTTCTTTCCGGTATAAATCACGATGCTGATTAATCGCAACGCGGAATAACCATGGTGTTAATCGTTCTAACGGTATTTCCTCCATAAGCAGAAGAGCTTTATACAACGTATCTTGTACGATATCTTCTGCTTCCTTTCTTTCTGCGCCGATCTTAATTAAGTATCCATAAACAGCTTTTGACTTTTCTATCAATAATGATTCAAACGTATCATAACTCATTCTGCTCTCCCTTCTACATACTCAACGTTTGAGAGCTTAAAATGTATACAACTTTCCCCAAAAAAATTTTTGCAAACAAAAAAGCCCATCTATTTTGATGCGCTCTTTTCGTTCCATACAAAGAATACCATTCTATTACTTCATCGCTTCTTTGACAACATCTTGAATCATGACAACCTCTGTTTCCATATTAGCAGCGGGCGCTTCCTCATCAATACATTCATACCAAAATTCCAAATGCTTTTTATCAACTTCGTGCCGAGAAGCTTCGACATCTATCCCGCCTTCCCCTTGCACAGAATACCAATATAAATACTCTTCTCCATCTCTTATTTCCCGGAAAATTGTCTCTACATACATTTTCTCGTCGTTTAATGTCAAAAGCACTTCTTTCATATGGTCATTTAACATCTTCATCCATTCATCAACACGGTGACTTTTCCCTGACTTCACTTTGAATCTTGTTAATTCAACATTCATGTTTTATCCCTCTACTTTCTTACGTACATATAAAACATATTCCACTGGATGATCAAAACCTAGTTTACTAGCAAGTCTTTGTGAGGGTATATTATCCACATTACAATCCCAGCACGGCGTAATACCATTTTGTATGCAATGTTCTATAAAATAAGTGGCGACTAATTGAGCAAACCCTTTTCCTTGATAGTTTGGATGTGTTGCGATGTCAATTTCAGCAAAACGATTACTCCTAAAAATCGAGACGCATTCAGCTACTACTTTTTCATCTTGCAGAATACAAAATCCAAAACCAGCCTTCAAGAACGCTTCTTTTGAACCCCAATATTCTGTATAATACTGTTCCGTAAATTCAGTACTTTTTTCGATTATGTTTCTATCAATCCGCATAACCTTGTATGTAGAATCATCTAATTCTCTTTTCCTATCTTCGAAGATATCTCTCTGAAATAGAATTTTTTTTCGAGGAATTTTTCTAAAAGAATCCTTGAAATGATTTTCAATAATGCTTTCCCACTCTATGCTAGAAACAAATAATGAGAATCGCTTCTCCGTTGTTAAAACGTCATTTTCAATATAAGAAAACAAAGTATGTTGAAATTCCTGATCATGTGTATCTCCAAACAGGTAGTAAATGCCATTAACAGTCACAATCATTCCCACTGTTAATCTCTCATTTACAAAAATCTCACCATCTATTATTCGATTGCATACTGCATAGGCAAAAGTAGATGTCTGTTTGTTCTTTTCTAAAACCGGAAGAACCGTATGATATTCTGCTAACGCTAACTTTCTCATACGTTCTCCACAATAACCGTATCCGCATCTAAGTTTTCAAAACAAAGATTAACAGTTCGCTGTAGTGCCCTCGTTCGGTGAATGGTACCTGCTGGAATTAAAATCGAATCATTTGGTTTTAATACAGCTGTATCCTTATCTTGAAAATCGATAAGCAATTCTCCCTCGAGTACCATAAATAGCTCATCCGAATTGGAGTGAAAGTGCCAATCATATTCCCCTGTAAATACCGCAATCCGTAAACAATGATTATTCACATTTGATACAACAAAATTTTTGTGCCCTTCTGTAATATCTTTTGTAAGTTCTAATAGGTTTACCTTCTCCATCGTTATTCCCATCCCCTAATCCATTTACTATTTCCCCCAAAACCATCCAAGTGCAATAATCATCATACAAATCCAAAAGCCGATTGTTCCAAAATCAATATCTTTTTCCTGTTTTTTCTTCCTTACCTTTTTTACTTCTTCTTTTAACTCTTGTACACTTTGTTCTAATTTAACAATTGCTTCTTTCATTTCATTCAGTTCACTTTTCTCTTGTACTTTTTCTTCTGACTCTTTTGCTAAGTTCATTGCTATGCACCCTTTCCGCAACGTTCTATTCCATTCTAGCGCTCTCATTTTTTAATCTATTTTTATCCCGCATTAACTGGAAGCAAGTCCCTCAAAAGTTAGGGGGATGACTGCACGTAAAAAGCCCGATTGGTGAGGAGTAACCATCAGTGGTGGATGAAGTCCCTACTGATTGAAGCTTCATTTTATTAACGTCATTCTTCATCATTCTGAATAGTAAAACATTTCATAGCAAATTAATTTCAGTTTTAATCTCCACCGCCTCCACAATCTCCTCCTCCACTATCACCTGAACTACTACAATCGTTATCGCTATAGTTTACAAATCCACTTGATGAATTGGAGGAATAAGAAGAGCGTTTCCTTTTCTGCTTTCTTTTCTTATCTTTTTCACTTTCACGGCTTGGCCATATTGTATCAAACAKCACAAAAAACATACCCACTGCTACCATTAAAGCAATGACCCCTAAGGTTTCTTCCAAAAATTCAGGTGTTATTTCTAATTGGTAAAATCCCCCTAACAGAAACATGCATACAATTACATAAATGATCATGCTAATATATCTTGCTATTTTCTCTATCCTAAGAGCCAATTTCTTTTCAAACGATATATTCTGTTCCTGCTTTTTCTTTATATATTTCTGCTGTTTTATCTGTTTTTTCTTCCTACTCTTTCTCCCCATGACATCACCTCTTTTATTTTCCGCATACAATTACAAACTACCATATGGAGAGCTCTGCAAACAAGAAAAATATACCAATTAAAAGGTTTTCAAAATAAAAATACTCTCTAAATCTAGCTATGTAACAGTAATGTTCCCTTTACTTTTTGTAAAGTTACATTTACAAATTACCTGAAAAATGGTTAAAATCAATGTAATAAATTTGCACAAAGGAGAAATTGTGGATTTGGCCACAAATAAAGTAAAACAATTCCGCGTTGTTAGAGACATCACCCAAGAGCAACTTGCTTCTGCTGTTAACATCACCAGGCAATCCCTCATCGCCATCTAGAAGAACAAATATAACCCCAGCTTAGAATTAGCCTTAAAACGATGTGAGTTTTTTGATCGTAAAGTGGAGGATTTATTTCAATTAGATAAAACTGGGGAGGAATAATAGTGAAAAATAATTCTACTCAACAAACAGCATCGTATATTACCATTCTTTTATTAGGAACTGTATTCTTTTATTTTGATGCAGGCCTTGAAGTGAGCCTTATGTATGCTGTAGGGTTTATCATCTTCTCATCGGTGTTTGGACTCTTAAGGAAATTATTCTTTAAGAAGAATACAGGAGCAGGAGAGTATCCATTACCAGAGATGGACGAACGAATTGAAAAGTTGAGTTTGAAACTTTATGCTCAAATTTTTGGACTGTCTCACTTGATTGGTGCAGTGATACTTTTATATATAACCAATAAGAATACGATGATACGAGTAGAATATGTTCTATATTACGTGATAGGAGTTCTTTTCTTCACAATGATGTTCGGCTTGAAAATTGTAAAGAAACTAGACCAATAAGTGATAAAAAAGGAAGCAATTAAAAAATATTAACAACAATCTCTTGTATTTTTCTTTTTCAGCAAAGACAATCCCGGACTGATAGAACATATTATATGTATGTTCCGCCGCCAAATACAAAAAGACCCTCCTTATACAAGGAAGGCCTCACAATCATTTCTATTATGATAAAGCAGGAGCTTTTTCAAGAAGCTCTTTCGCATCAGCGTATTGTAAGCCGTGAGCTTCTGCAACTGCTTCGAATGTTACATAGCCGTCTAATGTGTTAATACCTTTTAATAATGCAGTATTGCCTAGGCAAGCTTGTTTGTAGCCTTTGTTAGCAATTTGTACTGCATATGGTACTGTTACGTTTGTTAATGCAAGAGTTGATGTACGTGGAACCGCACCTGGCATGTTTGCAACTGCATAATGAACAACACCGTATTTTTCATAAGTTGGGTTATCATGAGTTGTAATGCGGTCAGTTGTTTCGAAAATACCACCTTGGTCGATTGCGATATCTACTACAACAGAACCTGGTTCCATTGATTTAATCATTTCTTCTGTTACAAGTTTTGGAGCTTTTGCACCTGGAATTAATACCGCACCGATAACAAGATCAGATTCTTTTACAGCTTCTGCAATGTTATATGGATTAGACATTAATGTTTTGACTTGATTGCCAAAAATATCATCTAATTGGCGAAGACGTTCTGCACTTAAGTCGATAATTGTTACGTCAGCACCTAAGCCCACCGCGATTTTCGCTGCGTTTGTACCAGCTTGGCCACCGCCGATAATTGTTACTTTACCGCGTTTTACCCCTGGAACGCCTGCAAGTAAGATACCTTTGCCGCCTTTATTTTTTTCAAGGAATTGCGCACCGATTTGTGCAGACATACGACCAGCCACTTCACTCATCGGTGCAAGTAGTGGTAAAGAACGATTGTCTAATTGTACTGTTTCATAAGCGATTGATACTACTTTGTTGTCAATTAATGCTTTTGTTAATTCTGGTTCTGGAGCTAAGTGTAAGTATGTGAATAAAATTAAACCTTCGCGGAAATAACCATATTCGCTTTCTACTGGCTCTTTTACCTTCATAACCATCTCTTGATTCCATGCTTCCTCAGCAGTTTCAACAAGTTTCGCTCCAGCTTGTACGTACTCTTCATCTGTAAAGCCAGATCCTAAACCTGCACCCTTTTGAACAAAAACTTCATGACCATTGTGTATTAAATGTACAGCACCAGCTGGCGTCATTGCCACGCGGTTTTCGTTGTTTTTAATTT
The DNA here is from genome assembly GCF_056396765.1 of Bacillus sp. 05T22. NCBI lineage: Bacteria > Bacillati > Bacillota > Bacilli > Caryophanales > Bacillaceae > Bacillus > Bacillus sp. 05T22. The sequence continues at coordinate 9,581 of NZ_JBFTMC010000114.1, read as the reverse complement.
CTGTTGGAATACCGATACGCATTATTAATTCCCCCTTGAGTTATGAAATGACCCCTGAATCATTTTTTAAAGCGCTTTCTACGCTCTTATATTCTAACATAATATCTCAATATTTGACAAAAAATAATGCGAGTTTTCCGATAGATTTTGCCCCGCATTAACGGACAGTAATATCCCCCTCTCAAGATGAAAAAGCCCCAAAATTAGGTGGGGGATACACTATCCATAAATGCCTGATTGGTGAGGGCTAACCATCATTGAAGGATAAAACTCCCCAATGATGGAAGTTTCACTTTATCTATCTTTGTCGATATCGGTGAATAACATCAACTGCCCCTGTTACTTCTATAATTGTGCCTGTAATCATATCAGAATCTTCTTCGCATAGAAACGAAATTGTTCGAGCAATATCTTCACCTGTTCCAGATCTACCAATTGGTGTTCTAATGTCTTTCATCGTACGCGCCTGCTTAATTGTCGCCTCTTTCATTTCACCAATAATATCTCCTGGACAAACCATATTCGCTGTAATGCCATATTCCGCTTCTTCATAGGCAACTGTTTTCGTTAACGAAACAAGTCCTACCTTTGCAGCCGCAAATGCAGAACGGTACATCCAGCCAGGTGCACTATCTGCCCCTTGAAATCCGTAATTGATAATGCGACCAAAATGCTGCTTCCTCATAATGGGAACGACAAGTTTTAATAAACGGAACACTGCTGTTAAATTCCCTTGTATCATTTCATTCCATTCATCTTCTTCATAATCAATTAACTTTTTACGTTCAAACACATAAGGACCTGCATTATTAATCAAAAAATCAATTTTGCCAAAACGGCTAATTGCTTCTTCTACTATTTTATGTAAATCTTCTTTTTTCGTGACATCTGCTTGTACGAACTGCAGACGTTCTTCTATATGTTTATACTTTTCTTTCATTGTTTCTACAGCACTTATATCGCTATGATATGTTACAGTTACTGAATATCCTTTAGCTAATAAATTCTCTGTTACTTGCTTTCCTAAACCTTTCGTACCGGCCGTAATGAGCGCGTGTCTCACAAACATGCCTCCTTTTAAATTGCTATACTTCATATGTAACAAGTTCTCCCTACAATTACAACTAAAAAGAATTGGAACAGAGTTTTCAAAATTCTGTAACGTTTCTGGCAAGCACGTTACCATATTTTGTTTTATAATTAAGTTGTAAAAGCTTATAAAAACGAATTGGGAGGAATCTACTATGAATAATACATATACAAATATTTTAATTGCAGTGGACGGTTCCAAAGAAGCAGAAAAAGCCTTTAAAAAAGCAATTCAAGTCGCAAAGCGCAACAACGCAACATTAACAATCGCTCATATCGTTGATGTAAAAGCATACTCTGCTGTAGAGGCATATAGCCGCGCAATCGCTGAGCGTGCAAATCTCTTTGCAGAAGATTTATTAGAAGACTACAAAAAGACTGCAACTGAAGCTGGCCTTGAAAAAGTAGAAACTGTATTAGAATTCGGTAATCCAAAATCTAAAATCTCAAAAGAAATTGCTCCAAAACAAAAAGTAGATTTAATTATGTGTGGTGCAACTGGTTTAAACGCTGTAGAACGATTCTTAATCGGTAGCGTCTCTGAACATATTATTCGCTATGCAAAATGCGATGTCCTTGTTGTTCGTGGTGAAGAAGAGCAAGGTGACATTTAATAAATAACGAAAACACCAAGTCTTATGCAGATTTGGTGTTTTTTATTTTATGTATTTTCCTATGAAGACAAGCTAAGATTACCATAACACTCGCAAATAAAAACAGTGGAAGAAACTTTTACGACCATAATCCCCTCATTAGTGTAGCCACTACCAAATACGCCTCATAATCCATCCCTTTCTTTTACTTATCACCACACTAATCTACATAATTTAGAAATCAAAGGATAGAATATATCCGTTCGGTTACGCTAAGAAAAAGATGAAAAGGGGGATACTACATGGGAGATCACGAACGAATTATTTTAGATGTAAATGATGAAGAACTTGAAATGCTCGATACGATCTGTTCGCATTTTAAAGAAAAACATGGCGTTGAGCTGAGCCATGGTGCATTACCAAGAAGAAAAGAAGCCATTTTGATTATTCTTTTTTTATTGAAAGTCAAGCAATTGAATGAATATATTTATATTTAAATGATTTTATATAATGTCACACATTTTTAGGCCGAAACAAAAAGGATAGGAAAGCAGAAATAAAAACTGCTATTTCTATCCTTTTTTGTACTACAAATGACCTCATTTACACAACAACATTTTTAGTATGTTGTTCAACTAACGCATGCGTTAGTTCAATAATTACTCGCTAATCGAATCTGCTGTTTTTACAAGGTCTTTAATAGTGTAATCTTTTGTAACATCTGGTGATTTAATTAAAGAAATCCCACGATAAAGTCCATCTTTTTTCCAACGAATAATTTTCGTATTTTTACTATCCTTATCAATAATCACTTTTGTTCCATCTTTTAATTTTGTTGTTTTTTAATCTTCTTATCACTTTTTCATTTCAATCTCAATTCTCTTTGCTAAGTCAGATGATACTTTATTGAAATACTCCATAATTTTCTTTCTAATATCATCAGATATAACTTTCAAATCACTAGTTAAATTTTCGACAAGATGTTCTTTTTCTATTTGAGTTAACCTCGTATAGAATTCACCAGCCTGCCCAAAATCGTCTTGCTTTGTTATAGAAGTTCTTTCTAGTTTGCCTTCAACATATCTTCCATCACCACTTGTAATTTGATTAGTTGATGTCCAATTTTGCTGTTGGTTAACCGGTAATTTACGAAATTCAGCTCCAATTCTTCTTCTTTGAGAATCACTATAAATATTGGCACGGCCCTGCAGTATTTTATCATCAGATAATTCTGCGCCGTCTAGTAAATTAGAAGGGGAGAAGGCGACTTTTTCTACTTGCTCCATATAATTATCAGGATTTTTATTTAATACCATTTTGCCTACTGGTATTAGGGGATACTCTTTTTCATCCCATACTTTTGTATCGTCTAAAGGATCATAAGAAAGATTTGCTTCATCCTTTGGGTCCATGAGCTGGACATATAATCCATATTCCACCAGTTTACCACCCGCAATCGCATCGTATAAATTTTTACCAGCGTAATCAGGATTTTCAGCGGCTAGTCTACTTGCTTCTTCGCGACCAATGTATTGTACACCTTCAAATGGGTACCAATGGTATTTAACGTACTTTCTAATACCTTGAGCATTTCTCCAAACATATGTATTTACACTATGTCCTGGAATGTGGCGAAGACTTTTTACCGTACCAGCATCAGAGTATAAACGTACAACAAAATGAATTGATTCAGGCGCTCTTGCTACAAAGCTCCAAAACCTATCAGGGTCAATTAAATTATTTTTTGGTGAAGGTAAGAATGCTTTAATAAATTCCGGAAATCGTATCGCATCACGAACAGAAAAGACAGGAATGTGATTACATAAAAGGTCAAAAACACCTTCTTCTGTATAAAATTTTGTAGCAAAACCACTTACATTTCTAGATGTATCAGGTGTTCCTTTCGTACTGACAGCTAACGAAAAGCGAACCATAACAGGAACTTTCTGATTAAAATTTTGTAAAAAACTCAGTTTTGTATGTTCGGACATCGAATATATCGTTTGAAAATAACCAAATGCACCAAATCCTTTTACATGAACAGGTCTTTCTAAAATCTTTTCATGAATAAATTCTTGTAAGGTTTCGTGTAGTACACCATCTTGTTCCAGTACAGGTCCCCCAGATCCGATCGTCTGGGAATGAAGTTTAGCTGGCTCATTGGAGAGGTATCGATTCTCATAATGGCTTTCCTCTAATAAGGTTTGCCTCTGTTTATGATGCTTTTCATTCATTATTATAGCCTCCAAAATTTAATTTTCATCAATCGTTACTAAATATGATTTTTAAGGCTCGAATATGTATCTTCTTCTTTTATTTTCAACATTCATTAGAAATATAGTTTCTTAAAGTTAGTAGCATTTTTCAGGGAATTGCAATATAAAGTGAATTTGAACCGATGTGTAAACRGACCGCTAGTTAAAGAAAACTCCTATGCAGTGGACCTTTTTGAACAGGTAGAATTATGAAAAGATGAAGATGAATATGAAGAAGGAAAAGCTTCTTTAAATAGAAGCTTATTTTTGTGTGATAAAAGGAACAGAACTTTTTTAAGCCTTTCAAATAAATGTAAGAGGTTAAGTTACGCCCTGAATTTATTTTCAGAACTTAGATTGCCAGACAATATAGGTTTTGCACTTGACTTTGTTAAGTGTGGATTTAAAATAAAGTCACGATGTTTCTAAAAAAGATGCGATGTTTTGAAGATAGTCGCGATGTTTGCAAAAAAGTTATGATGCTTTGCCCCTTTTGAATATAGCTATCTAAAGGGATGTAACAAATTTGTATTTTAAGATTTATGTTGTTTAGTCTAGCTCACTGATTGTGAAGTAAACAACTTAAATGTGACTTAAAAAACTTAACCGTGACCTAGAATTTTTCTATATAACTGATCTCTTTGAGAAAATATATATATTTGTTCAACCACCGGGCGCGATTTTGGAAGATCGAAGGTAGAAAATGATTAAACTTTTTTATAAAACCATAACTTAAAACTGCTAGAGAATAATCCATTTTGATTAATCTTTTTTCAAAATGGATTATTCTTATTTACCATATAATATGGGTTTGTAGAGTGTTTTTGATTAAACTTTATTTCAAGCCAACAATAAGAACGTATATCCTTTTTTTCATAATAAAAAGACATTCATTACGTGACAAAATCACCTTACTGAACGTCTTTTCAATCACTTTTATATGATTATCTTTATGCCTTTTTAACAAATTCAGATTTTAATTTCATAGCTCCAAAACCGTCAATTTTGCAATCAATATCATGATCTCCATCAACCAAACGGATACTCTTCACTTTTGTACCTATTTTTATAACTGATGAAGTTCCTTTTACTTTCAGGTCTTTGATTACTGTTACAGCATCACCATCGTTTAAGATATTTCCATTTGCATCTTTAACAACCTTTTTACCTTCACTGTTTTCAGTTTCTGATTCTAAAGCCCACTCATGAGCACACTCTGGACAAACAAAAAGACTTCCATCTTCATAAGTATATTCTGAATTGCATTTCGGGCAGTTTGGTAAGTTTTGCATATTTTTTTATTTCCTCCATTATAAAAATCACTTTCAATTCCCTTTCTTATATCCTCGTAAACATAACAATTGCGAACTTGAAATTCACAAAAAACAGGGATGTTCCTTATATACTGCCATAGTATTTCCAGATTGACAAGCCAGCTTTACATGAACATGTTTTCTAAAAAATAAAAGGAGAGTACATCGTATCATGCGCTCTCCTTTCCCCTTTAACACACTTATTATTTTTTCTAGTAATAAAAAAGAGGATACTCTGCTCCTTTATGGAACTTAGTATCCTCTCATCCTTATAAATTTACGGTTTCTCCCACTAGCACCTTCGCTTTTTCCAGCGCTTTTTGAATTTGTTCGAACCCTGTCCCACCTGCACTATTACGACGTTTCACCGCTGCATAAGGAGAAAGAACTTCATATAAATCCTCTTCAAATGACGGACTCATCTCTTGATATGTTTCTAGCGGTACATCTAATAAATAAATTCCTTTTTGCGTGCAATGAAGAACAAGCTTTCCGACAATTTCATGTGCCTGACGGAATGGAAGTCCTTTGCTTGCTAAGTAATCAGCAATTTCTGTTGCATTAGAGAAGTCTTGTTTTACGGCTTGCCCCATTTTTTCTTTGTTTACAGTCATTGTTTCTAGCATACCAGCCATAATGTGCAGGCAGCCTTCTACTGTTTTAACTGTATCAAACATACCTTCTTTGTCTTCTTGTAAATCTTTGTTATAAGCAAGCGGTAAACCTTTCATTACCGTTAATAAACTAAATAGGTTGCCGTATACTCTTCCTGTTTTACCACGGATGAGCTCGGCCATATCAGGATTTTTCTTTTGCGGCATAATGCTGCTTCCTGTTGCGTACTGGTCACTCATCTCAATAAATTGAAACTCCTGACTACTCCATAAAATGAGCTCTTCACAAAAACGTGATAAATGCATCATTAATATGGATGAATTGCTAAGAAACTCTAATATGAAATCACGGTCACTTACCGCATCTAAGCTATTTTCATAGATTCCTTCAAAACCGAGAATCTCTGCGCTATACGCACGGTCAATCGGAAATGTCGTCCCTGCAAGCGCACCTGCGCCAAGCGGAGAAATATTAATGCGTCCCAGTGAATCTTCATAACGATTTACATCGCGCTCTAGCATCCAAAAGTATGCAAGCACATGATGAGCGAACGAAATTGGCTGTGCACGTTGTAAATGTGTATATCCCGGCATAATCGTTTCAATATTCTCTTCTGCTTGATGAACAAGAACCTTCTGCAATTTCTTCGCAGCCTTTATGATGTCCTGCACTTTTTCCTTTAAATATAAGTGCATATCTGTAGCAACTTGATCGTTACGACTTCGGCCTGTATGAAGCTTGCCTCCTACTTCACCAATTTTTTCAATTAACATCTTTTCAATATTTAAATGAATATCCTCAGCTTGGACAGAAAACGCAAGCTTATTTTCTTTTGCTTCATCTAGTAAATGTTGTAAACCTTTTTTTATTTTCTCTGCTTCTTCTTTTGTTACAATTCCCTGTTTCGCCAGCATCGTAACATGCGCAATACTACCTTCAATATCTTGATTCGCTAATTGCTGGTCAAAGGAGATGGAAGCTCCAAACTCCTCGACCCACGCTTCTGCTTCTGCTGTAAAGCGACCTCCCCAAAGTTTGCTCACGCTTCCACCTTCTTTTGATTCACTTGGCTGTATACTTTTGTTGGAAGACCAAATAAAGAAATAAAGCCAACTGCTGCATCATGGTTAAATTCATCATCCACTGTATATGTCGCTAATTTTTCATCATATAGAGAGTATTCTGATTTACGTCCTTCTACAATTGCATGACCTTTAAACAATTTCACACGTACTGTGCCTGTTACGGATTTTTGTGTTTCTTGTAAGAAAGCAGCAAGTGCTTGTTTTAAAGGTGAGAACCATAAACCGTTATAAATTAATTCTGTTAATTTTTGTTCAATCATCGGTTTAAAATGAGCGACTTCTTTTACAAGTGTTAAATCTTCTAATTCTTTATGTGCTGTAAGTAACGTCATTGCCGCTGGACATTCATACACTTCACGTGATTTAATCCCAACAAGACGGTTTTCTACATGATCAATACGTCCAACACCGTGTTTTCCAGCAAGCGAATTTAACGTTTTGATAAGTTCTGAAAGTGAATAAGAAGTGCCGTTTAATGTTGTTGGTACCCCTGATTCAAATCCAATTTCTACAAACTCTGGTTTATTCGGTGTATCTTCTAATGCTAATGTCATTTCATATGCATCTTCTGGAGGTGCTGCCCATGGATCTTCTAAAATTCCACATTCATTGCTACGTCCCCATAAGTTTTGGTCAATGGAAAACGGACTATCTAAATTGATTGGAATCGGTACATCATTTTCTTTTGCATACGCAATCTCTTCTTCACGTGACCATTTCCATTCACGTACTGGCGCAATCACTTCTAAATACGGATTTAATGCTTGGATAGAAACTTCAAAGCGAACTTGGTCGTTCCCTTTTCCTGTACATCCATGTGCAACAGCACTTGCCCCTTCCTGCTCCGCGATTTCTACTAGTTTTTTCGCAATTAACGGACGTGATAACGCTGAAACAAGTGGATATTTTCCTTCGTATAATGTATGACCTTGCAATGCCGTCAATGCATATTCATTCGCGAATTCTTCTTGAACATCAATCATGTAAGATTTAGTAGCACCTACTGAAATGGCTTTTTCTTTTACAAACTCTAAATCTTTACCTTCCCCTAAATCTAAACAAAGTGCAATGATATCATAATTTTTCTCTTGTAACCATTTAATTGCAACGGAAGTATCAAGACCTCCGGAATATGCTAACACAACTTTTTTCTTCTCCATTTTCATATCCCCCTAAAGAATAAATATTCATTATCATTAATATTAATTCACACTTTAACACCTTTCACAAAATGAATCAAGGGATATTAGCAAAAAAATTCTAACAATTCCATCGAACTTCTTTCTTTTTTTCGATACAATGGAAACAGAAAATGGGGGTGTCTATATGGAACAATATTTTATATACGATGAACACCTAGGAATAGAAGTACCTGACTTACAAGTAGAATGGGAAGATATCCCTGAAAAAATGCAGCATGCTATTTTATTAAAGTGGGAACAAATTCGCGGGAAAATACCTGATCGTATAAAAGAACTTGAATATCATATTAATCAAAAACAACATCGTTTAAATAACGAAGAAAACTTTGAAATTTCCTGTAGCCTCAATTCTGAAATCGCTGATCTTGCCTCCATCATTAACGATTTATGGCTTTGGTATCGCCTTACTCAAAATGTATCTGAGGGGAAAGCGCATCAATAATAAGCCAAATAAAAAAGCATCTACAAATAGATGCTTTTTTATTTGTAATTCCATCCTTTTTCATATGAGTCTAATAAATTCKGTTGATTCAAACGATTAACCGATAAATCTCTTCTTTTCTTTCATAAAAAATTTCTCGCATTCAAAAGTTTTTTATTGTATCATGATGCACATGTACAGGAATAGGAAAAACGTTCCAAATTAGATGTATATTAAAAACTAGTAATTTAATAAAACTAGCTATCTATTTATCAGGTAAATACAGAAAGGATTGTAAATATGAAAAAAAAGCTTCCAATTATCATTTTATCTAGTGCTTTATTGTTATCTCCCATACATAGTTATGCAAACACAGAAATAAGTAAAACTCCCCTTCATACAGAAGACCATTCCAAAGCAACCGAACAAACAAAAACATTAAAAACAGATGAATTCATAGACGATATTTCAAAAAAAAACGATGTCTCAACTGACAAAAAAGAGCAAACTCAAGAAAATAATGTAACTACCGATAAAAAGGAACAAACTCAAAAAAATAATGTAACTACCGATAAAAAGGAGCAAACTCAAGAAAATAATGTAACTACCGATAAAAAGGAACAAACTCAAGAAAATAATGTAACTACCGATAAAAAAGAGCAAGCTCAAGAAAATAATGTAACTACCGATAAAAAAGAGCAAGCTCAAGAAAATAATGTAACTACCGATAAAAAAGAGCAAGCTCAAGAAAACAGTCTAGCTCCCGCTACAAAAGAACAAACTCAAGAAAGTAAAACTGAATTAAATACAAACAAGGAAGAGAAAAACAAAAAAGAAGGATGGATTAAAGAAGGAAATGCTTGGTACTATTACTCAAATAATGAGAAAGTAACAGGATGGAAATATGACCAAGGTAGCTGGTATTACCTACATGGCAATGGTGCTATGGCTACTGGATGGACAAAAATTAACGGCTCTTGGTATCTCCTTCAACCTAATGGTGTAATG